>NZ_PSTO01000020.1:0-65688 GCF_002930975.1 Rathayibacter sp. AY1A3
GCGACCACCGAGAAGGTGCCGAAGGCCAGGGCGCGGCGGCTGAGGCCGCGGGCCCGGGCGGGCCCAGCGGACGGCGTTCGCCAGCACGCGCCGGATGTCCGGGTGGTGGTAAACGGGGTAGTCCTGGTCGCCGGGCGAGAAGTAGAAGACCTTCCCGAGGCCGCGGGTGTAGGTCACGCCGGAGCGGAACACCTCGCCGCCGGTGAAGGTCGACAGGAACACCGTCTCCTCCGGCACCGGGATGTCGAAGTACTCGCCGTACATCTCCTGCTCGGGGATGATCAGCGGGCTGGGCACGCCCTCGGCGATCGGATGGGTGGGCGCGATCGTCCAGACCAGCTCGCGGTCGCGGTCGTTGCGCCACTTCAGCGAGCAGGTCGTGCCCATGAGCGCTTTGAAGATCGACGAGTAGTGGCCCGAGTGCAGGACCAGGATCCCCATCCCCTCCTGCACGTGCCGCAGGACGCGCTGGACGACCTCGTCCGACACCTCCTCGTGCGCGATGTGCCCCCACCACAGCAGCACGTCCGTCGTCGCGAGCGCCTCCTCGGTGAGCCCGTGCTCGGGCTCGGGGAGCGTCGCGGTGCGCACCGAGACGGCGTCGCCGAGCGACTCCGCGAGTCCGTCCGCGATGACGCGGTGGATGCCGTCCGGGTAGTGGCGCAGCACGGTCTCGTCGCCGCGGGTCTCGTGGCGGAACTCGTTCCAGACGAGGACCTCGATCGGGGCGCTCATGCGACCGCCACCTCCTGCTTCTCGGCGGCGGAGCGGTAGATCGCGTCGACCACCCGGCTGCGGTGCAGCGCGTACTCGCCGTAGTGGCCGGAGTAGCGGGGGCCGCCCGCGGGCGCGTCGGCTCCCGAGGCGATGGCCTCCAGGAACTCGGCGATGACCGAGCGGTGGTGCCCGGCGGGGACCTTCACGTCGGGGTGCGAGACGGTCGGCGCTCCGGCGACCTCGGAGTAGAGCGTCAGAGTCCCTTCCGTGGCGTAGTCGGCGATGTGGAGGCGCGCGCCCCCGGCCGAGCCGAGCAGCTCGACCTCGATGTCCTCGTCGACCTTCGAGTAGCTGGCCCAGGAGGCGTCGAGCTGGAGCGAGCGGCCGTTGTCGAGGCGCAGCAGGGCGCTCGAGAAGTCCTCCACCTCGAACGCGTGCGTGCCGGTGGCGGCGACGCCGTGCGGGCGCCCTCCGCGGCCGGAGCGGCCGATCTCGCCGTACGCGACCGCCGAGACGCTGGTCACGCGCGGCTCGTCGAGCAGGTGCAGCGCGATGTCGAGCACGTGGGAGCCGAGGTCGATCAGCGGGCCGCCGCCGGCGAGCTCCTTGCTGGTGAACCAGGAGCCGATGCCGGGGATGCCGGTGCGCCGCTGCCAGCTCGCGCGGGCGTGGTAGACGTCGCCGAGCGGTGCGTCGTCGAGGTAGTCGCGGAGGAAGGCGACGTCGGCGCGGCGGCGGTGGTTGTAGGCGATCTCGAGCACCCGGTCGTTCGTGCGGGCGGCCTCGACCATCTCGGCCGCCAGCTCGGCGGTGGTGGCGAGCGGCTTCTCGCAGAAGACGTGCTTGCCGCTCCCGAGCGCGGCCACGGCGATCGGGTGGTGCAGGTGGTTCGGGACGCCGATGGAGACGACGTCGAGGTCGTCGCGAGCGACGAGGTCCTCCCAGTCGGCGTAGAGGTCGGGGACCCCGCGGGTCGCGCCGAGTTCGTGCAGGCGCGCCTCCTCCTGGCCGGCGAGCGCGACGACGCGGGCGCCGGGCAGGGACTGGAAGGCGTCGAGGTGGGTGGTGCCGGCGAAGCCGAGGCCGACGACCCCCACGCGCAGCTCAGTGGCGTTCTCTGTCATGCGCCGAGCCTACTCGAATCGATTCGAGCACTCCACGGGCGGGGCGGCTTCCCGGAGCATTGGGCAGGCCGGGCGTCAGGCCGCGAGACGCGCCTCGAGCGCGGCGAGCGACGCGCGCAGGGCCGGCGCCTCGAGGGCGTCGCCGTCGGCGGCGGCGTGCGCGGCGGCGAACGCCTGGACCTGGCGGTGCAGCTCGACGCGGGTCCCGCCGCGGGCGACGACCGCGAGCCGCTCGGCGAGGCGCACGCCGGCGCGGACGACGAGCGGCTGCTCCATCGCGTACGAGCGCAGGGCGAGGAACACGTCGGCCAGAAGCTCGCCCGCTCGAGGCCACGGGACGACCAGGCGGACGACTCCGTCGGCGTCGGAGTAGCGGCCGCGCGCCTCCGGCCGGCCGCAGAGGTCGACGAGCGCGCTGGTCAGGGCCTCGACGGCGCCGACCGCGGTGTACGGGTCGTTGGTGCCGGTCGCGAGCCCGCGGACTCCGATCTCGACCACCTGCTGGACGGCGTAGCGGAGGTCCTGGTGCGGGGTGCGGGCGTCGGCGACGACGACCGCGGCGACCGCCTCCTCCTGGGCGACGGACCCCTTCAGGACCTCGAGCACCGGGTCGCCGACGAGGACGTGGTCGCCGGGCAGCGCGAGCACCCGGAGCCGCGCGTCGCCGCGGCGGGCCAGGGCGACCAGCCGCTCGACCTCGAGCTGCTCGACGTAGCCGCCCCGCACCGCCCGCAGGACGACCGGCTCGCGTCCCGCCGGCGGCAGGGCCTCCTCCGCGAGCAGGGCCCCCTCCGCCTCCGCCGGCTCCTCCCCGTCCTCCGGGTGCAGCCGCTCGATCACGTCGACGAGCTCGCCGAGCACCCGCTGCTGCAGCGTCGTCACCTACACCGACAGCGCGATGTGGTGGATGAAGTAGACGAGCACCGCGACGTCGCCCACCGCGAGCAGCACCGAGAACGAGACGGCCACCACCGGCACGAACGTCAGCGACGCGTCCTCCTCCGTGTGCACCGCGCGCAGCACGATCAGGGAGTACAGGAACGTGGACGTGAGCACCGCCAGGACGACCTGGTTGCCGCGGTCGGCCATGAAGTTGCGGACAAGCCGGGGCCCGTAGGCGGAGGACGTGGTCGCCAGCACCGAGATCGTGATCGAGAACGAGGTCGCGGCGACGCCCAGCATCGTCCCGCCGATCGCCGAGAGGATCGCCCGGCCGCCGGTCGGAGACAGGTCCTCGATCAGGGGGATGTCACTGACGCCGGCGCGGACCAGCAGGTGGTCGACCTCGACCAGCCCCAGCGCCAGCCCGACGGCGAGGACGCCGAACAGGGCCGGGAGGAACCAGAAGGATTCGCGGAGGTGGAGGAGCCGGGAGCGCATCCTCGAAGGCTAGAGCGGCGCCTCCTCGCGGGCTGCGCCGCCGCGGAGGCTTGCGCGCCCGGCCGGGACGTGCCGCGGTGCCTGCCGCCAAGGCGACGTCGCGTCAGGGCCGTCCGCACTGCGGGGGCGTCGTCGCGACGGACGCCGGACGCACCGGAGGCGCCGACCCCCGGGGATCGGCGCCTCCGCAGGGCGTCAGGTGACGTTGATGAGCGTGCGCTGCCAGCCGGAGGATCCGTCGGGCGCGACCGGCGCGCGGTCCTCGATCTGGACCATGCCGTTCTTGTCGACCGCGCGGACCGCGACGTAGTGCGAGCCGGGCTGGGCGTCCCAGTCGACGAACCACTGCACCCAGGTGTCGAGGTTGACCGGGGTCGAGAGCGTCGCCTCCTGCCAGTCGCCGTTGTCGATGCTCACCTCGACCTTCTCGATGCCGATGCTCTGCGCCCAGGCGACGCCCGCGATCTTGAGAGCGCCCGAGGTGACGGGGACGCCGATCCGCGGGGTGTCGATCCGCGAGGACATCTTGATGGGGGCCTCGGCGGAGTAGCCGCGCGGGGTCCAGTAGGCCTGGTCGGCCTCGAAGGTGGTGACCTTGAGCTCGGTGAGCCACTTGGTGGCCGAGACGTAGCCGTAGAGGCCGGGCACGATCATCCGCACCGGGAAGCCGTGCTCGAACGGGAGGGGCTCGCCGTTCATGCCGACGGCGAGGATCGCGTCGAGGTTCTCGTCCGTGACCGCGGTGATCGGGGTGGACGCCGTGTAGCCGTCGCTGCTGGTGGAGAGGAGCATGTCGGCTCCGCTCTGCACGCCGGCCATCTTCAGCACGTCGCGCAGGGGGACGCCGAGCCACTTGGCGTTGCCGACGAGGTTGCCGCCGACCTGGTTCGAGACGCAGGTGAGGGTGATGCCGTACTCGTCGAGGCCCATGTCGAAGATCTGCTGGAGGTTCAGCGTCACCTCGCGGTCGACCATGCCGGTGATCTTCAGCGACCAGGCCGACGGGTCCAGGTTGGGCACGGTGAGGGCGGTGTCGACGCGGTAGAAGTCGGCGTTCGGCGTGTAGAGCGGGGTGATGCCCTCGATGTCGAGCTCGGCGCCCGCGGGGACCGAGACGGTGCTGCGCGGGGACGGCAGGCGCAGGGCGTCGCGGACACCGGCGAGGGAGGAGGTCGCCGCGTTGACCAGGCGGGCACCGGTGCCGACGACGGCCGCGCCGACGGCGGAGATCAGCGCGATGCGGAAGAAGCCGCGGCGCTCGAGGGCGCCCGGACGGGCCTCGGAGGATGTTCCCCTGGCCTCCGAGGCCCGGGCCGCACGCCAGCCGCGCAGGCGCGTGAAGAGGAGGTGCATGACGACGACGGCGACGACGAGTCCGACCAGCGTGGGCACCGCAGCGAGCGGCGACGCTCCGGTGCGGGTCACGATGGCGGCGATCGAGAGGCCGCCGGCGATCACGAGCAGAACCTGGCCGAGCGGCGGGCGGACCAGCTGGAGCACTCCGGCGATCGCGGCGGCGACGACGACCGCGGCGCCCACGCTGCCGAGCAGGAAGGTCTTGTCGTTCTCGCCGAACGTCTCGATCGCGAACTCCTTGAGCGGGCGCGGGACGATGTCGACGATGAAGGCGCCGAGCGCGAGCACGGGGCTCGCGGTGCGGGCGACCGCGAGGGCGATGAGCTCGGCGACGGCGAGGAGGACTCCGCCCGTGACGATGCCCGCGAGGGCGGCGAGCAGGAAGTAGAGAGCTCGATGCTCGCGCACGGGTGCCGCTGTCTGGTTCATGGAGGAGAGTTTTCTCCCGCGACCTGCCGTTTCCCAGGGTGTCCCTGGTTTGGTCGTGTAGGCGCCTTTTTCATAACGAACAGGTAACGCACAGCGGCGTGACCGCGGGCGGGTCGGTCGAGGGGCCGACCCGGGAGGTCGGCCCGGCGTCGGCCCGGATCCGTCTCGAGATCGCCGACGGCGAGGATCGTCGACGCCGGTCCCGTGCGGTGGGCTCGGAGCAGGCGCGCTCGGACCCGCGCGACGGACTCGCGTCCCGCTCCCCCTCCGCGGTCCGGAGTGACGGTGCCGCGGACCGCTCGGGTCGGCTGCTCGCCGCAGCGCCTCTTCTTCCAGCGGCCCCCCTCGAGGGCCGGTCCGTCAGAGCGCCCCGAGGACCGGGCCGCCGAGGATCGCCTCCGCCTCGTGCCAGAGCCGCGCGCCCAGCGCCGCGTCGGTCGAGCTGGGCACGGGAGTCGCGAGCACCGGCTCTCCCGCGGCTCCGCGGCGCGGGCCGATGTAGGCGTTCCGCGGCAGTGTCGGTGCGGCGACGGCGGCGACGGCGGGTCGCGCCGCGGAGTCCTTCCCCTGCACCAGGCGCGAGACCAGCGGCGCGAGGGCGGGTGCGAGGAGCCGCACGGGCAGCGGCCGCTCGTGGAGCGGCGGCCGCTCGGGGGTGAGGGCGTCGATGGCGCCGCCGGGGTGGGCGACGACGGAGCGGATCCGCGACCCCGCCTCGAGGAGGCGCCGGTCGAGCTCGAACCCCAGGATCTCCGCGGCGTGCTTGGACATCGCGTAGGCGACGCGGGGGCGGTAGGACTTCTGCGAGAGCCAGTCGTCGGGGCTGAAGGGGATCCGCCGGGTGAGCATGCTGCCGGTGCTGACGATCCGCGCGGCCGTCGCCTCCTCGAGCGCCGGCAGTGCGGAGCGCAGGAGCTCGAGGTGCGCGAGGACGTTCACGCCGACCGTCGACTCGACGCCGAAAGCGCCCGTCGCAGCGGTCCTCGGCGCGGCGATGATCCCCGCGTTGAGGACGATGCCGTCGAGGGTGCCGAGGCGCCGGAGGGCGTCCCCCGCCGACAGGATCGACTCCCGGTCGGAGAGGTCCAGCGGCAGGTGGCGGTGCAGGCCCGGCTCGGGGAGCAGCCCGATGGCCGAGTGCGCCCGGGCCGCCGAGCGGGCGGCGACGACGACCCGTGCGCCGAGGCGGGCGAGTCCCTCCGCGACGAAGAAGCCGATGCCGCCGGCGGCCCCGGTGACGACGACGGTGCGCCCGTCGAGTCGTGCGATCTCCACGGCGGTCTCCCTTCGGCGCCCGAGAAGGGGCGCGGTGGTCTCGGAAGGGCTCAGATCCCCTTCAATCCTTGAAGCTTCAAGGTATATGCTTCAGGACTTGAAGCGATATTCTGCTCGCATGGCGACGCGACGGGACGAGCGGCTGGCGGACGCACTGGCCGCGGTCTACGACGTAGTGGCGCGCACCGACGAGGCGCTCGCTCCGGCACTGCGCGAGTACGGCATCACCGCCACGACCGCCCACCTCCTCTGGAGCATCGACCCCGACGAGCCCGCTCCGTCCATGAGCGAGGCGGCCGCCCGAGCGCACTGCACCCCTCAGAACGTCACCTTCCTCTGCCGGCAGCTCGAGGCGCGGGGACTGGTCGAGCGCCGGGTGTCGCCGACGGACCAGCGGCAGCGCATCATCGGGATCACGCCGCTCGGCCGCGTCGCCCGCGAGCGGATCAGCGCGCTCGTCTCCGCCGACTCCCCCCTGGCGCGGAGGACCGATGCGGTGCTCGATGCCGTCGTCGAGCTGCTCGGCCCGCCGCCGGGCCTCACCGCCCGCGACGCCCCCGCCGGAGGACCGCCGCGTTCGCGGTGACGATGAGGGCGATGCCGAGCCATCCGGCCGCGCCGACGTCCTGCCCGAGCACGACCGCGCCGATGAGGGCGGCCAGGACGGGGTTGACGCTCATGAGCGTCCCGAACACGCTCGCCGGGAGCCTCCGGAGCGCGATCACGTCCGCCACGAACGGGACGGCCGTCGCCAGGACGCCGGCGCCGACCGCCAGGAGCACGGTGCCCACGTCGGGGCGCGTCGTGACGAGCGTCCAGACGGCGACGGGCAGGAAGACGGCGGCGGAGATCCCGGTCGCCGTGGCGGTCCCCTGCGCTCCGGGCAGACGGAGTCCGATGATCCGATTGAGCAGGATGTACGCGGCCCAGCAGCACGCGGCCGCGAGACCGAGCGCGATCCCCAGCTGGTCGGACGAGGGCCTCGGCCCGGCGATCGCGACGACGCCCGCTCCGGCGACGAGGGCGCAGAGCGCGCTGGTCCTGCTCCGGGAGCCGAGGAGCGCGACCGCCAGCGGCCCGCAGAACTCCAGGGTCACCGCCAGCCCCAGCCCGATGCGGTCGATGGCCGCGTAGAGCGTGAGGTTCATCGCTCCGAACACCACGGCGAGGAGCAGGACGGGCCACCACTGCGCGCGGGTCAGGTCGCGGATCCGCGGCCGGACGACCGGGAGGAGGATCAGCGCGGCGACGATCTGCCGGACGGCGACCACTCCGACGGATCCCAGGACCGGGAAGGCCAGAGTCCCGGAGGCCGCCCCGAGCTGGTTCGAGAGGGCGCTCGCGAGGGCGGTCGCGACGCCGACGGTCCGGCCGTCGCCGGGGAGCTGCTTCGTCATGCCGGAAGTCTGCGAGCCGTCCGGCCCCGGCTCACAATGCATAACCGGTCCGATCGATGCGGGAACCGCATGAATAGGATGCGGTCATGGAACTGGAACTGCGCCACCTCCGGTCGTTCGTCGGCGTCGTGGACGCCGGGACCTTCACCGACGCGGGGATCGACCTCGGCATCTCCCAGACGGCGGTCTCCCGCAACGTCGCGGCGCTCGAGTCCGTCCTCGGACGAAGGCTCCTCCACCGGACGACTCGCAGCGTCGAGCTCGCGCCGGCGGGCGAGCGGGTGCTGCGGCACGCCCGCCGCGTCCTGGCCGTCGTCGACGATCTGCGCGAGGAGGCGGCGGCCGGGACGGACACGATCCGGATCGGGTACGCCTGGTCGGCTCTCGGCGAGCACACCCAGGAGTTCCAGCGCCGCTGGGCGGCCGCGCTCCCCCGGCACGAGCTGCGGCTGATCCGCTCCAACACGCCCACCGCGGGGCTCGCGGAGGGCCTCAGCGATCTCGCGATCCTGCGGCGCGGATCCCCGGCTGCGGACGTCGAGTCGGCTCTGATCGGCACCGAGAAGCGCTACTGCGCCCTGTCCGTCGACGACCCGCTCGCCGCGAAGCGCACGGTCACCCTCGCCCAGGTGGCGACCGCTCCGCTGGCGCTCGACGACCGGACCGGGAGCACCCGGCTCGACCTCTGGCCCGAGCACGACCGGCCGCGGATCACCGTCCCGACGACCGACGTCGACGACTGGCTCACGGTGATCAGCAGCGGCTCCGCCCGCGGAGTGACCGCGGAATCGACGGTGAGCCAGTACCGACGGCAGGGCCTCGCCTACCGGGTCGTCCGCGACGCCCCGCCGGTCCCCGTGCACGCCGCGTGGATCCGGAGCGACCCGCCGCCCGTCCTGGGCGACGTCATCGGGCTGCTCCAGGGCCTCTACCGCACCTCCGACTGACGACGACGGCCGCCGGGGGCGATCCCCGGCGGCCGTCGTCGTCACGTCACTTGCAGGTGAGAGCGGAGTACGCGGCCTGCTTCGTGGTCGTCACCGCGGCTCCGTCCAGGGTGGCCGTCGCGGTCACCGTCGCCGAGCCCGCGGCCACCGAGGCGGCGCGGGTGGTGAAGGCGTGGGACGCGCTCGACCCCGGAGCGATCCCGGTGAACGACTTCGAGCCCCAGGAGGACGCGATGGTGATCGCCGCCGGGACCTTCGCGTCGTTCCGAGCGGAGACCGTCACCACGACCCTGCCCGCCACGCAGCGGCTGGTGGCCGTCACGGTGGTCGGCACCGTCGCCGCGGAGGCGCGGACGATCGAGAGGCGGTAGGTCGCGGTGGTCGTGTGGTCCTGCGCCGACGACTCGACGACCACGCTCGTCGTGCCCGACGCCGCGAGCGGCACCGTGCGGCGGAGGGTGTCGTCGATCAGCACGCCGTCGACCTTCACCAGACCGCTGGGCACGGCCGGGTCGAGGTCGAGCGAGACGCTGGTCGTGCCGGCCGGCACCGTCAGGGTGTGGTCCCGCACCCCGGCGGCGAGCGCCGGCGAGAGCGTCCCGACGTCGGAGGAGAGCTTCGTCAGCTCCGGGTCCACCGCGTAGGTGGTCGACTCCGTGGTGTAGACCCCGAAGACGCCGCCGACGTAGCTGGACCCGGTGCCCTGGAAGCGCACCGTGACGACGGGGATCATGCGCCCCTGCGCGTCGAGCACGTACTTCCCGCTCTGGTCGCGCTTGTAGCTGTCCTTCGCGGCGAGGCCGCTGAGGACGGACGCCGGGATCCGGTCGTACTGGACGTACCAGCTCGTCGCTCCGGCCGCTCCCGAGACCACCTCGGTCTTGAGCTTCACGTCGTTGAGGTAGACGTCGAAGGTGCGTCCCGCGTCGCCGCCGTAGTAGCGGACGCCGAGGTAGTTGGCCGGCAGGGTCGGGTCGACGATCATGTCGTACTGGAAGTACGCCTCCGCCGAGCGCTCGCCGTCGCGGTAGCCCTCCCCGCGCCAGGTGCCGACTCCGGACCGCGCGGTCTTGTAGTTCTTGTCGGCCTCGCTGTTGTTGTTGTCGAACGAGGTGAGGGAGTCGATGGTCGTCTCGTCGACGCGCAGCTGCTCCTTCTGGGTCCGGATCAGCGCCTGCGCCGCGGCCGAGTCGGGCTCGATCAGGGTCATGTACGTCGCGTAGCGGGCGTTGTAGAGGCTGTAGTACGGGGTGAAGACCCGGGCGGCGGAGGCGGCGTCGACGTTCTTCATGCCGAAGCGCATCGTGGTGCGGCCGTTGCCGTCCGCGCCGTCGGGCAGGCGCACCAGGTTGTCGCGGATCGCCGAGGTCCAGGCCGCGGAGTCGCCCACGACGATGTTCGAGTTCACGGACTTGTCGGCCGTGCCCATCCGCACCAGGACGCCGGCGACGTAGGACGCCTCGACGTTCGAGCGGTTGAGCTCGGTCGCCAGCAGCACCGGTCCGTAGCGGAAGGCGGTCCAGTCGGCGCTCTCGGTGTCCGCGACGGCGGCGACCGCGGCGGGCAGCGTCCAGGTGAGGACGTCACCGGCGGCGACGGAGACGGAGACGTAGCCGGCCTCGGCCGTGACCGTGCGGGTCGCGCCGTTCACGGTCAGCGTCGGTGCTCCGTCGATCCAGGACGGGACGCGCAGCTTCAGGGTCGTGCCCGCGGCCACGGCTCCTCCCGCCAGCGCCTCGACCCGCAGGGTCGCGGTGTCGGTGGCGGGGATGTCCGCCGTCTGGCTCAGCCTCAGGTTGTTCGCCGACGAGCGGAGCACGGAGGAGCGGAACTGGTTCACGAAGACGGTCTTCGGCTTCTCGAAGTAGATCGAGTCGCCGAGCTTCGTGAAGCTCTCGATGCCGGTGCCGTGGTCGCACCAGAACTCGTCGTGCTCGTGCCCGAAGACCTTCGCGTAGCCCGCGGTCTGCGGCTGGAAGTAGGTCACCATGCCCGTGTCCGGGTTCTGCACCGAGAGGACGCCGTTGATGAACGCCTCCTCGTAGAAGTCGGCGTACTTCACGTCCTCCGTCACCTGGAACAGCGACCGGGTGAGCTTGAGCATGTTGTAGATGTTGCAGCCCTCGGAGGTGGAGTTCTCGCCGTAGCCGGTGGTCTGGCCGTTGGTCGCGTACTCGTGGAGGGTGCCGGGGGCGTGGAAGTGCTCGGACTGGCTGTTGCCGCCGTTGGCGTAGGTGTGGGTCTCGTCGACCATGCGCCAGAAGTTCTCGGCGGCGCGGCGGTACATGTCGAGGTCCGACTTCTCGGCGTCGGTCAGCGTCGCGTAGAGCGCCGGGTCGTCGGTGAAGACGCGGTAGCGCTTCAGTGCGCCGATCAGCTTCGGGATCGTGGTGTTCGCGTGCAGCCCGTTGAGGACGTCCTCGTTGTCCGCCAGCTTGCGGAACAGCGCCGTCTCGTCGAAGTACTCCGCCGCGCGCTTGTGCGCCGGGTCGTGCGTGGTCTCGTAGAGGCGGTAGAGCGCCTCGTTCATCCCGCCGTACTCGGTGTTGAGGAGCTGACCGGGGTTCGCCTGACGGCCCGCCCAGGCGGTGATCCAGCTGCCGAAGCCGCCGGCGACGACGAGCGCCTTCTGCGAGACGGCGTCGGGGGCGTGCTCGTGGGCGTCGAGGAGGCCCGCGAGCACCTTGTGCAGGTTGTAGAAGGGGACGAGCAGGCCGTCGCCGCCCGAGGGGAGGTAGCGGGTCGGGAACGGCGAGACGTAGCCGGCGTTCGCGGGGTCCTTCAGCGCGTAGGCGTCCTGGACCTTCTTCAGCCCGTCGACGGAGGCGGTGAGCTTCGCGAGCAGGGCGGCCTTCGTGGTCGGGTCCTCGGTGGTGGCGTAGGCCTGCGAGAGCGCGGACACGTAGTGGCCGAAGAAGTGGCCCTGGAACCGGGTGCCGTTCTCGCGCTCCCAGCCCCCGTATCCGCCGCTCGTGGTCGGGGCGAGCCCGGCCTCGCGGTAGAAGGAGTAGAGGAACATCTCGGGATCGAGGCTCAGCAGGTACTCGACGGTCTGCTGCTCCCCGTTCTCGAGGTACGGGTCCTGCACGGAGACGTCGGACAGGCCGGCCTCCAGAAGGTAGTTCGACGTCTTCACTCCCCGGGGCTGCACCTGGAGAGTGTAGGTCTTCGTGACCGCGGTGCTGCCCCCGTAGGTGGCGGAGCCGGTGAGGACGACCTGCGTCGCGGAGCCGGTGGGCGGCGTGACCGCGGCCGTGCCTCCGCTGATCGCGACGGTCGCCGGGTCGGAGGAGGTCCAGCTGAGGGCGGACCCCTTCGCGCCGACGGTGGGCAGGGTGAAGCCGGTGCTGGTGCTCGCGGGCGGGGCGACCAGCTCGAGGTCGGCCCGGGCGATGCTCGCGGGGTCGAAGGAGGGGTTCCCGGCCTTCGTCAGGGCGACGACGTCGGTGGTGGTCGCGACGCCGTTGTAGAGCGCGTAGTCGTCGAGCAGGCCGCGCAGGTGCGCGCCGTTGTACTGGGGGCCGTTGAAGCCGAGGGTCTTCGTCGAGGTGCTCTCGGAGCCGAGGACGCCGGATGCGGAGGAGGACGGCGCGGTCTTGACGACGGCGGTCTGCTTCACCCCGTTGCGGTAGAAGGCCACGGCCTTGGTGCTCTTGTCGTACGTGGCGACCACGTGCGTCCACTCCCCCGCGGGGAAGAAGCCGGAGCGGGCGGTCTCGACGGCGACCTTGTACGGCTGACCGCCGGACGGGCCGATCGAGAGGGCGAGCGGAGTGCCGTCGCCCTCGGAGGTGAGGTACCAGCCGTCGGAGTTGTAGGCGGTCTTGTTCCAGGTGAAGACCTGCTCACCGGTCATCGCGCTGGTCGGCTTGTACCAGAACGAGACGGTGAGGTCGGCGGGCTGCAGCGCCGCCGCAGTGCCGAGCGAGATCGCGTTCGATCCGGTGAACTCGAACGCCCGGCCGTTCAGGCCGGTGCCGTAGGAGGCGGTGCCCTTCTGCATCCCGAGGGCGGTACCACGACCGCTGGTGTCGGCGAGCGACCCGTCGAACGGGAGCTCGAGCACCTTCGCGGCGTCGAGCGAGGTGGTGGGGGCGGCCTGGGCCGTGGGGCCGACCGACAGGAGACCCGCCGTCAGCGCCATCACCGCCACGGTGGCCAGGGGGAGTCGTCGTCTCATTCGTGAGGCCTCTCGTCGTTGAGAAATCCGGCCCAGGGGGGCGGGCCGCCTCGAATGTTACCGTTAACAATAGTTTTCGGTGAGGTTTCGGTGAGAGGACTGACAGGGTCCTCGAGCGCTCAGCGGCGCCGGTCCAGAGCCGCCCGGAGGTACGGAGCGGTGCGGCTGCCCGCGGCCTCGGCGACCTCCTCCGGAGTGCCCGTCGCGACCACCGAGCCGCCGGCCCGGCCCGCCCCCGGGCCGAGGTCCACGACCCAGTCCGCGTCGGCGACGACGCGCATGTCGTGCTCGACGACGATCACCGTGTTGCCCGCGTCGACCAGGTGCTGCAGGTGCTCGAGCAGGCGGTCGGCGTCGGCGGGGTGCAGGCCCGACGTCGGCTCGTCGAGCAGGTAGAGCGTGTCCCCGCGCTGGGCGCGACGCAGCTCCGAGGCGAGCTTCACCCGCTGCGCCTCTCCCCCGGACAGCTCGGGCGCCGGCTGGCCGAGCGAGACGTAGCCGAGCCCCACGTCCACCAGCGCGTCGAGGTGGCGGGCGACCTCGCGGTCCTCGGCGAAGGCCTCGCGCGCAGCGGCGACGCTCAGCGCGAGGACGTCGGCGATCGTCCGGCCGCCCAGGGTGACCTCGAGGGTCTCGTCGTTGTACCGCGTGCCGCCGCACGCCGTGCAGGGCGCCTCGACGGTCGGGAGGAACAGCAGCTCCACCTCCACGGAGCCCTCACCCTTGCAGACGGGGCAGCGCCCGCTGGGCAGGTTGAAGGAGAAGCGGCTCGCCGAGAAGCGGCGGCGCTTCGCCTCCGGAGTGGCCGCGAAGAGCGTCCGCACCCGGTCGAACAGGCCCGTGTAGGTCGCGACGTTCGAGCGCGAGGTCCGGCCGATCGGTGTCTGGGTCACCTGCACCACGCGGCGCAGGCGGTCCGCGGGCCCGGAGGCGGTACCGCGGGTCGCCGCCGCGGCCGCGTCGAGCAGCGGGTCCGCCTCCCCGCCCTCCTCGGCCGGCGCGTCCTCGGCGACGTCGGCGCGGAGCGAGGCGCGCAGCAGATCGGGCAGCGCCTGGTTCACGAGCGTCGACTTGCCCGACCCGGAGACGCCGGTGACCGCGGTGAGCACCCCGACCGGGAACGCGACGGAGAGGTCGTCGAGGGTGTGCCGCGAGACTCCGGCGAGCTCGATCCACTGCTCCGCGGTGCGGCGGGAGCGCAGCGGCGCCGGGTCGCCCTCGGGGAAGAGGTAGCGGCGGGTGACGGAGTCGCGGGCGCCCGGCAGGCCGTCGAGCGGGCCGGAGTAGACGACGGTGCCGCCCCCCGACCCCGCGCCCGGGCCGATGTCGACGATCCAGTCGGCCTCGCGGATGACGTCGAGGGAGTGCTCGACGAAGAAGACGGTGTTGCCGGTCGCCCGCAGGGTCCGCAGGATGCCGAGCAGCGCCTCCGTGTCGGCGGGGTGCAGGCCCGTGGACGGCTCGTCGAGCACGAAGACGACGCCGAAGAGGCGCGAGAGCACCTGCGTCGCGAGGCGCATCCGCTGGAGCTCCCCCGAGGAGAGCGTCGGCGTGGAGCGGTCGAGCGAGAGGTGGCCGAGGCCCAGGTCGACGATCGGCGCGAGGCGGGCGACGAGGTCCTCGACCAGCCGCTGCGCGGCCAGGCGGGTCTGCGGAGCGCCGTCGGCCGGGGTCCAGCCGGGCTCCAGCACGCGCCGCGCGACGACGACCAGCTCCTCGAGCGGGAGCGCTGACAGCTCGGTGATGTCGAGCCCCTCGAAGGTGACGGCGAGCGCGTCGGGCTTCAGCCTCCGGCCGCCGCACACCGGGCAGGCGACGCTGACGACGAACGAGGCCGCGCGCTCGCGCATCCGGGCGCTCTTCGAGCCGGCGAAGGTGTCGAGCACATAGCGGCGCACCCCGAGGAACGTGCTCATGTAGCGCGGCTCGTCCCCGGCGGCCACGGACGCGCGCACCTCCGCGGGCGAGCGGTCGGTCCACACGGGGACCTGCGGGGAGTCGGGAGTGTGCAGGATCCAGTCGCGGTCCTCCGCGGGCAGGTCGCGCCACGGAGCGTCGATGTCGTGTCCGAGCGAGATCAGGCTGTCGCGCAGCTGCTTGCCGTGCCAGGCGGTCGGCCAGGCGGCGAGCGCCCCGTCGCGGATCGAGAGCGAGTCGTCCGGCACCATCAGCTCGTCGGGGACGTCGTAGACCCGGCCGATGCCGTGGCAGCTCGGGCAGGCGCCCTGCACAGTGTTGGCCGAGAAGTCCTCCGCGAGCAGCATCGGCGCGCCCTCGGGGTAGGCGCCGATGCGCGAGTACACCATCCGCACCACGCTCGAGAGCGTCGTCGCACTGCCGACCGTGGAGCGGGCCGAGCCTCCGGAGCGCCGCTGCGGGAGGGCGACGGCCGGCGGCAGGCCCTCGATCGAGTCGACGTCCGGCACGCCGACCTGGTCGATCAGCCGCCGCGCGTAGGGGGCGACCGACTCGAAGTAGCGGCGCTGCGCCTCCGCGTAGAGCGTGCCGAAGGCGAGCGAGCTCTTGCCCGATCCGGAGACCCCCGTGAAGGCGACGAGGGCGTCGCGCGGCACGTCGACGTCGATGCTCCGGAGGTTGTTCTCGCGGGCGCCGCGCACGCGGACGCGGTCGAGGGGATCGGTGGTTCCAGGCGCGCTCATCCGTACAGCCTGCCGTGCCGGGATGTGGGGCGGCCCGCGCGGAGCGCTGAGGCGCCTGACGCCGAGACGGCCCGCTCCCGGCCGAGGCACCGCGGTGAGGCGGTGTCTCGGACGGGCGGGCCGTCTCGGCGTCAGCGGCGCGCGTGCGTCAGCAGGTGCGCGCCGGGTAGGCCGCGGTCAGGGCGCCCGCGGTGAGCGAGGCGGCCGGGACGGAGGCCTGGCGGGTGGTGAAGGCGGCCGAGGCGCTGGCGCCGGGGGCGGCGGTCAGCGTCTGCGAGGCGCCGAACGGCGAGCGGATGACGACCGAGAGGGGCGTCGTGCCCGTGTTCTTCACCACTCCGGTGAGGACGACCCTGCCCGCGACGCAGCGGGTGGAGGCGGTGAGCGTCGAGGTCGGTGCCGTCACCACCACGGTCGCGGTGACCGTGACGGCCGTGGAGCTCGAGAGCCGGCGGTCGGCGGCGTCGTAGGCCGTCGATCCGTTCGCGCCCACCCACTGGTTGTCGTTCGCACCGATCGTGCGGACGACTCCGGTGACGGAGTAGCGGCCGGGCGCCGTCGCCACCGCGGAGGTGTTCCAGGTGACCGGCTGCGAGGCGGTGCCGCGGTTGTAGGCGAGCACGACGTCGGCGCGGGCGGGCAGAGCCGCCACGGCGTCGGCGCCGGAGGCGACCGTCACCTCGCCGAGGTCCGAGCGGACCGCGGAGGCGGCGTCGGCCGAGCGGACCTCGGCGTACTGCCCCGCGGTCAGCGAGACGATGCCGCCGTGCTTGGTCGACGAGGCGAGCGAGAAGCCCGGGTCGGTCAGCTGGGTCCAGCCCGCGTCGAGGTCGTTCGTCACCATCGGCCTGTAGCCGGTCGCGGGGATCACGTCGACGTACAGGTACCAGGTGTCCTCGCCGTGGTCCTTGAACACCGCGGGGCCCTCGACCCCACCGGGGTTGCCGCCGGACCACACCGCGCCGATGCGCGACTGGATCTGCGTCCACGAGGTCGTCGGCAGCCACCAGGTCGCCGAGGTGGTCGACTCCATGTAGATGCCCTTGCCGGTGCCGTTGTCCTTCGAGATGCGGTAGGTCGTGCCGGAGTCCTGGATCAGCGTGGTGTCGATCGTGTCGGCCCCGGTGTCGATGAAGGTGCCGCCGTACGAGTAGGTGGCCTGCGTGAAGTCCGTGGTCGCTCCCCAGAGCACGCGGGAGGATCCGGTGCCCGGCGTGTGCGCCGCGGTCGGGTAGACCGTCGAGGACCAGTAGACGACGAACGCGCCCTTGCCGGGTCCCGCGTAGTCCGGCACCCACGTGGCCTCGGGAGCCCACATCATGCCGGCCTCGAGCTTCTTCGTCCCCGCGGCGTCGAGCGCCACGTCGAACTGGCGCAGGTCGCTCCACGACACGAGGTCGCTCGACTCCCAGACGTTCATCTTCGTGCTGCCCTCGGTGGTCCAGTAGCACCAGGTGTCGCAGGTGCTGGGGCCCCGGTCGCCGCCGAAGACGCGGAGGTCCGTGGCGATGATGTAGTACTTCTTCGTGTCGGGGTTGTAGGTCAGGTACGGGTCCCGGACGCCGGTGGTGCCGAGGTCGGAGGCCAGGATCGGCTTCGCGCCGTTCAGCGGGTCCCACTTCTCGGGGTCGTCGCCGCGGGAGACGTCGAGGTAGATCTTCTCGGCGTAGCCCTCGGAGTCCTCGACGAAGTGGACCATCAGGTAGCCGTAGGGGGTGTCGACGCCGACCTGCGGCTCGACGGTCACGGCGATCGCGCGGGTCTGCACGATTCCGCGGATCGACGCCGTCGCGGTGAGCGTCGAGGCGCGCGCGGCCTGGCCCACGGCGGGGCGGTCGGCGCTGAGGGTGCGGCCGTCGGCCGAGACGCGCAGGGTCGGGTCGCTGGAGGACCAGGTCACCGCTCCCCCGTAGTCGGGCAGGTTCGTGGTCGAGTCGTCGACGGTGAGCGGGGCGACCCCGGCCAGCACGGCGGCGGCGATCGGGGAGAACGTGGAGGCGTGCGGCTTCGCGTCGACGGTCGACACGGCCACCACCTCCGCCCCGGTGAGCGCGCGGTCGTAGACGCGGAACGCCGAGACCTCGCCCGTGTAGAACGGGTCGGGGTACGGTGCGCGGCCGATCGTGTTGAGCGACTGGTCGGCCACCGACGAGGGGCGCAGGGCGGTGGGCGCCGAGGCGACCCGGACGCCGTCGACGAAGAACGAGATCGTGCCGGCGCTGCCGTCGATCACCGAGGTGAGGCTGTACCAGCGGTCGGCGGTGAGGGCGGAGGCGCTGCGGGCGTTGTTCTCGCCGTTCCCTCCGCTGGTCGTGATCGCGGTGCGCACGCGGTCGCGGACGGACGCGAACCAGTACTGGTTCGTGCTGTCGCTGCCGATGTTCCACAGGAAGTGGAAGTTCGAGAGCATCGACGCGTCGGCGCGGGTCTCGATCGTGACGGTGGCCGACGAGCGGCCGGTCAGCAGGTTCGCGGGCAGCTGCACCCAGGGGGCCGTGGTGCTGCTCTTGGGGCCGCCGGTGAGGCGGAGCGACGTGCCGGTCCAGAGCGCGTCGGTCGCGTTGCGGACGGTGGCGGCTCCCACGCCTCCGCTCACGGTGTTCGGGACCGTGCTGCCGGTGGTCTGCGTGAACCGGTAGTCGGCGAGGAGGCCCTGCTGCGGGATCACGGCATCGGCCGCTTGCGCGGCCGGAGCAGGGGCGACGAGGCCCGAGAGCAGCACTGCTCCGAGGCCGAGCGCGGCGAGCGCTGCGCGCAGCGGCGCTCGCCGCGCGGGTGTGGTGGTGGGGGGCATGGTGCTCCTTCAGTGGAGTGGTGCTGTTCGAGGGGAGGGTCTCGGGGTGCAGGGCCCTGCTGGGTCGAGCAGCGCCGTCAGGGACGTGTCGGGACCTGCGTGCGGAGCACGGGGGTCCCGACACGCCGCTGAGCGGCTGCTCGACCGGCAGAGGGGGCGGCTCAGACGGCGGAGTCCTTGCTGATGCGGAGCCCCGTGAGGGGCGTATCGAGACCCGTGCACGGAGCAGGAGGTCTCGATACGCCGCTGCGCCGGCTGCTCGACCGGCAGGAGGGGGTCAGCCGCAGGTGAGCGCGGGGTGGCTCGCGGTGACGGTCGCGGTGCGGCCGGCGTCGTCGGTGCCCGCGACGGCGACCGTCGTGGATCCGGCCGGGACGCTCGTCTGACGGGTCGTCACGGCGGTCGACGTGCTCACTCCGCCGGCGAGCGCGGTGACCCGCTTCGCCGCGGTACCGGTGCCGATCGTGACGTCGACGGGCAGGTCGTCCGCGTTCCTCACGACCGTGGTGACGACGACCTTGCCGGCGACGCACCGCGCGGCCGAGGTCGCCACCGGCTGCAGCGGCACCGTCGACGCCGGGGCGCCGAGCGAGACGCGGAAGCGCTGGCAGTCGTTGTTCAGGACGCTCCACTGACCGATCCTGGTGCCGTTCTGCGCGGAGCAGTTCGACAGGTCGAGCGCCTTGCCGCTGTGCGCGGCCCGCAGCTCGACGGTGCCGTCGTTGCCCGGGCGGAGGCGCCAGCTGCTGCCCGTGACGCCGCACGCGCCCTGGGTGACGGTCGCGCCGTCGGCGGTGGAGCCCCCGGTGACCGCGAGGCACTTGGCGGCGGCCGAGACGGGGTGCATCTCGAGCGCGCCGTCGGCGGCGGAGCCGAAGGTGACGCGCTGGCAGGGCGAGCCGAGCCAGTCCTGCTGCTGGAGCAGGGCGCCGTCGGCCGTGGAGCAGTTCGGCAGGTCGAAGGACTTGCCGGTGACGAAGGACGTGACGGCGACGGGTCCGGCGGGGCGCAGTACCCACTCCTGAGCCGCGGCGGAGGTGGCGGCCGCCTGGCGGACGGTCGAGCCGGACGCCTCCAGCAGCTTGCCGCTGGTGCGGTTCGTCAGGGTCGAGTAGCCGCCGGTGGCCGGGGCGACCGTCCACTGCTGGCAGCTCGTGGTGAGCCATGCGGACTGCTGGAGCCCGGCGGTTCCGGTGGCGCAGCCGACCGGTCCGAGCGCCTTGCCGCTCGAGGCGTTCATCACGCGGAGGGTGCCCTCGCCGGTGGCGTCGAGCATCCAGTTCGCGCGCGGGGTCGAGCAGGAGCCCTGCACGACGCCGGCGCCGTCGCCGCTCTGCGCGGAGGAGACGGTGGCGCAGAGGCCGGTGCTGCGGCTGACGAGCTGCCACGGGGCGCCCTCGACGCGAGCGGTGATCGGGGCGTTCTCGCCGCTGGGGACGGGGATGCGGGCCGCGGTGCCGAGCGGAGCGCCGAAGTCGGGCTCGCCGGTCGCCGTCCACTCCACGATGTGCGCGCGGGCCGAGCGCTGGCGGCTGCAGCCGTCGTTCGGGCCGGGGTTCGCGTGGTACAGGTTCCAGGTCTCGGTGCCGTCGGGCGAGTCGAAGAAGTCGTTGTGACCGGTGCCGTACTCGCCGTTCGCCTTCGAGAAGACGGGTCCGTCGCTCTTGGTCCAGGAGGAGGCGAGCACCGGGTCGCCGGTGCCGTCGTACTCGAGGGTGCCCAGCTGGTAGTCCTCGGTGCCGCAGAAGCTCGCCGAGTAGACGATCCAGGTCCGGCCGTCCTTCTGCAGCGGGATCGGACCCTCGTTGACAGGCATGCCGATGGTCTCCCACGGCTCGACCGGCTCCGAGAGGACGGTGCCGGTGCTGGTCGCGGTCCACGGGTCCGACATCCGGGCGATGTAGTTGCTCTGGAGGCCGTTCCCGGGCTGGAACTCGGACCAGGTCATGAACAGCTCGCCGTTCAGCTCCAGGTACGCGCCGTCGATGTTCCACCGGTCGGTCGGCACGGGGCGGCCCTTGTAGGTGTACGGGCCCATCGGGTCGTCCCCGGCGCTCTCGATCACCTGCAGGTGCTGGCCGTCGAAGTTCCCCGCGGTCCCCATCGTGTACATGAGGTACCAGCGCCAGCCGTTCGGGCCCTGGAGCCGCTGCAGCTCGGGCGCCCACATGTTGGCGTTCCGGCCGGGGTTCGTGTCGGTGTAGACGGTGGTCGGGGCGGTGGTGCCGAGCGCCGCGAGGGTGGGCGCCTTCCGCATCACGACGCGGTTGTCCCAGGTCGTCGCGACCATGTAGTAGTTGCCGTCGTGGAACTCGATCGTGGGATCGGCGGTGTCCGGAGCGATCGGGTTGGTGAAGGTCGGCTCGCCGAGGGCGACGGCCGGGGAGGCGGCGGTGAAGGGCAGGGCCACCACCGCGGCGAGCAGGATCAGCAGCCCGGCCGTGAGGCGGCGCCGGAGCCCCGCGGATCGGGGGCGCTCGGTGTCGGCGGGCGTCGGTGCGGTCGTCATCGTGACTCCATCGTCAGGGGGCGGCGTGGGGCCCGGAGACGCACCGTGAGCGGCGCGCCCCCGGGGGCGGAGGACTCCGGGGAGGCGCCGGCGGGCACCGCGGAGAGAGGCGCCGGAGGGCGCCGTGGGGAGAGGCCCGGTGGACCTCGGAGAAGGACTGGCCGTGACTCGCAGGATTCGGCGCGACCTCCACCTCGAGGTCTCCGACGCCGCTGGCCGCACGGTTTGTTCACGGTAACAGGGCGTTTGCGCAAACTCAACGGCCCCCGTCAGAGGGGGTGGCATCGGCTCGCGGCACCTGCGGTCCCCGCGGTCGCGTTCGTCACGGAGGAAGGGTTCGCGGTGCCCCGCGGAACGGCGCGGATCAGGAGGGCCGGATCGGACGTTCGCCCTTGAGTTGCGAACAGCACTGCCTTCCCGAGCCGCCGTTCCCGGCCCTCCTCTGCCGCCACTCCGCACCTCCGCCGCCGCTGTCAAGAGGGGAGAGACGGGCCGCGCCCCTCGCCTAGGGTGCCGGGATGCCCCGCACCCGGACGTCCCGCGCCGCCCTCGCCTGGCGGGAGGCGGTCACCGGCTCGCGCCTGATGCTGGCTCTCAAGACGGCGCTGGCGGTCGGCATCGCCTGGGCCGTCGCGCCGCTCGCTCCCGGAGTCGCGGAGCAGTACCCGTACTACGCGCCGCTCGGCGCCCTGGTCAGCATGTACCCGACCCTGATGGGCTCGGTCCGCACCGGACTGCAGACCCTGCTCGGCCTGGCGGCGGGGATCGGGCTCGCCGCCCTCGTGGTGGTCACCGTCGGCCCGACCTGGTGGACGATCCCGCTCGTCGTCGGGATCGGCGTGGTCCTCTCGGGGACGGGGTGGTTCGGCGCGGGCCGCGAGTACGTGCCGATGGCGGCCCTCTTCGTGCTGATCATCGGCGGGGCCGACGCCGAGGACTACTCCCTCGGCTACCTCGTGCAGATGGCGGTGGGCGTGGTGGTGGGGCTGCTGGTGAACGTCGTCGTCGCCCCCGGGCTCACCGTCGAGGCGGCGTCCGCCCGGGTCGACGCGTTCCAGCGCGAGCTCGCGGAGCACCTGCGCCAGCTGGCCGCCGCGCTCGAGGAGACGTGGCCGCCCGAGCACGAGGCGTGGGCGCGCAACGGCGAGGAGCTGGCCCGGACGGCGGAGGAGGTCCGCGCGGCCCTCGCGGACGCGGACGAGAGCCGCAAGGGCAACCCGCGCGCACTGCTGCACCGGCGCGACTCCCGACCCGACCACCTCCGCCTCGAGACGCTCGACGCGATCCTCTTCCACGTCCGGGATCTGAGCGGCGCCCTCGCGGACACCATCTGGGAGCGGCCGGGCGCGCTCCCGTTCGATCCGGCGCTCGGCCCGCCGCTGAGCGAGGCCTGCCGGGCGGTCGCCGACGCGATCGACCGCGACGACGCCGGCTCCCCCGCCGCGCACCGGGCGATCGGGGGCGCGGCCCGCGCGATCCGGCACCTCGTGCAGGTCGTCGACGAGCGGACCGCCGCGACCTCCCGGACCCTCGGGCCCGGCGTCCTCGCGGCGATGCACCTCCGCCGCGTCCTGGTGCGCCTGCAGCACGACGGCGCGGAGCCGCAGGAGGAGTGAGGGCTGGCGCCTCCCGTCCCATACTGATATGGTGCTGAGACATCAGGAGGACGGGGACGACGTGGAGCGGACGGTGACGACGACGAGCCTCCGTGGTCGCACGCCGGAGCGGGCGACCACGGAGGCTCACCTGGCCTTCGGGCAGGCGCTACTCGCAGACGAAGAAGGCGACCTCCACGTAGCCCATCGTCTGCGAACGGGTGTCGACGTCGGAGTTCTCGACGGTCACGCCGGACGCGGCGAAGCTGCTGCCTCCTGCGCCCGTCGACGCGTTGGCCGCGTAGGAGCCGCCACCGCGCACCCACAGGGAGGTGCCGCCGCCGGCACCGCCGAAGTAGCCGCCGCCGCCACCACCGGACGCGTAGGTCACCTGGCGGCTCGCGTTCGTCCTGGCTGCGCCGGCACCGCCGTCGCGCCCGGAGCCCGGGCTGCCGAGAACCGTCTCGGTCACGTTGACCGTCGTCACACCGGGCTGCCCCGGCCCGGTCTGGCTTCCGCCAGTGCTCCGGGCCTGCTCGGTGGAGCCGGTGCTGCTGTCCGCGCGCGAGACGGCGCTCTCGTAGCCGGAGCCGCCGACGGGACCGCCGGACCCCGCGTTCGGCCCGACGCGGGCGGACCGGGTGAAGTCGTTCGAGGTGAAGCCGGCTGCGCTACCGCCGCCGCCGCCCGCGATGACGAGCAGGGAGCCCGCGGCGGTGATCCCGCTGGCCCCGCCCCCTCCTCCGGAGCCGATGTAGCCCGGAGTGCCCGGAGCCCCGCCGTTGCCGAGCCCCCGGCCGCCGGCCTGGTTGCTGCCGCCCGAGCCCGCGGTGATGACGATCTCGGACGCTCCGCCGAGCGCGTCGACGGGGATGGTGCCCGTCACCCGCGCACCGGCGCTGGTGACGTCCGACCCGGTGCGGACGCCGCCGCCGTCTCCGCCGACCGCCGTGAAGCGGACCCACTGGGTTCCCGCGGGCACGGGGATCGTCCGGGCCGCGAGCGCGGTGGTCGAGGTGGCGTCGATGCGCTGCGCGTCCTGCAGGGCGCACTGGGGGGCGGTTGAGGCCGTCGCCATCGGAGCGGCGATCGAGGCGGCCACAACAGGAATCGCCCATGCGGCGCCCTTCACCACGGTTCGGCGCTGGGTCAGACGATCGGGGGCGCCGCTCGGCGTGCTGGTGTCTTCGTTCTGCATCGGAGTCCTTCTGTCATCGTGCACCCCTGGGTATCGGGGGCAGAGTCGGGTGAGAGGCGCGGGAGGATGCCCGTGCCGCTCCGACAGAGTCGCCTGCTCCGCGACGGGGCGCGCCGCTCGAGGCCGCTCTGGCGCGAACCTGCCCAGAGGCGGCGCGCCGCGCCCCCCGCGCCTCATCCTCAGCAGCTTCTCCGCAGCGCCGACCAGTCGTGGACGACGTCGCAGATGCCCCATCGGACTCGCCGACACGGACGCTCCGAGCGGGCGGCCCGACTCGCGAGCACCCCGGACCGAGTGGCCCGGCGAGCCCGCGACGGCCGAGCGCAGAACCCGACGTCAGTCCGGCGCCGGCCCGCGACGGCCGAACGGGCAGCCCGGCGTCAGCCCGGCGTCACGCCCCGACGGCCGAACGGCCAGCCCGGCATCAGCCCGGTATCAGCCCAGCGCCAGCCCGGCGTCAGCCCGCGTCGGCGAGCAGCGCCTCGCGGTCGAGCCGCTTCGCGTAGCAGCGCGCGCTCGGCTCGTCGCCCCAGTAGCCGTAGCCCGCGATCGGGTCGTAGCCGGCGCTCGCGTAGAGCGCCATCGCTTCCGGCTGCTCCGTGCCGGTGACCAGTCGGAGCAGCTCCACGCCCTCGCGGGCCGCCAGCCGCTCGACGCCGGCGAGCAGCACGCGGCTGAGCCCGCGGCCCCGCGCGGCGCTCACCACGAACATCCGCTTGATCTCGCCGATCCCGTCCTCGACCGCGAGCGCCACGCAGCCGACGAGCCCGCCGTCGACCTCGAGCAGCAGGGTCGGAGCGTCGGCGGGCGGACGCGGACCGGTGTCGTCGCCGCCGTAGCGGGCGAGGAGGTCGGCCTCCTGCAGGGCGAAGAGGTCCGTGGCTGCCGGGTCTCCGGCCGTGGTCTCGATCAGGCGGTGCACGGCACGATGCTACGGCGCGGCGGCGAGCCCCGCGGCGATCCCGGTCAGCTGCTCGAGCACGACCCGCACGGCCGAGCGCTCCAGCGTCTCGGGCCGGGCGAGGCAGTCGATGTGACGGCCGAGCCCCGGGATCCCGAGCGGCCGCAGCACCACCTCCGGCGTGCGCCGCAGGTCGGTCGTGTACCGCGGCAGCAGCGCGACGCCGTCGCCCGCCGACACGACCGCCGCCGCGACCAGGAAGTCGTTGATCCGGTGCGGGATGCGCGCGTCGCCGCCCGCGAGGACCGCGATGGCGTCGATCGCCCGCTCCAGGGGGAAGCCCTCGTGCACCGCGACCCACTCCTCGTCGCGGAGGTCGGCGGGGCGGACGACGTCCTTCGCGGCGAGCGGATGATCGCGCCGCAGCGCGAGGTCGAGCGGCTCGAAGAGGAGGGGCGTGGAGCGCACGGTCCCGGGCCACTCGGCGCTGCCGGCGAGCCGGTGCGCGACGACCAGGTCGTGGTCCGCGGTCAGCCCGGCGAAGGCGCTCTGCGCCACGTCGAAGTCGGCGAGCGCGACGCCCGGCCGACCCGGTGCGCGCAGCGCCTCCAGCAGCGGGCCGAACATCGCCAGCCCCGCGCTGTGGAACGCGGCGACCGAGACGGTGCCGCTCGGCTCCCCCTCGAAGTCCGCGACCGCCCGGGCCGCGCGCTCGAGCGCCACCTCCACCTCGACCACGGCCGCCGCGAGAGCGCGGCCGGCGGGGGTCAGCGCGGTCCGGCGCCCGTCGCGGAAGGTCAGCGCCGTCGGAGTGCGGCGCTGCAGCGCGCTGATCTGCTGCGAGACGGAGGAGGGGGACACCCGCATCGCGGCGGCGACGGCGGCGATGCTCCCGCGCTCGCCGAGCTCCCGCAGAGCCCTGAGCTGTCCGAGTTCCATGAGTTCCAACTTACGCGTCGGCGAAGAAGATGCAGTCTTGTCCTTCGGGTCTCCGTGCCGCCACGATGAGCCGTGCGCGCTCTCCTCTCCCGCTCCCGGGTCGACCTCCTCCTGCTCGTGGTCGCCGCCTCCTGGGGCTCGACCTACTTCGCGGCGAAGGAGCTCGTCACCGACTCCAGCGTGATGGCGCTGCTCGGCTCGCGGATGACCCTCGCCGCGCTGTGCCTGGCCGTGATCGTCGCGGCGCGGCGGCACCGGATCACCGCGGCGGAGTGGCGGGTCGGCGTGACCATCGGGGCGCTGCTCGCGACGATCTTCGCGCTCGAGACCTACGGCATCGCCGGCACCTCCGCCACCAACGCGGGCCTCATCATCAGCCTGACGATCGTGATCACGCCGATCCTCGACTCCGCCGTCTCGAAGCGCCGCCTCCCGGGCCGCTTCCTGCTCGCATGCCTCGTCGCGGTCGTCGGAGTCGCGCTGCTCGCGGGCAACGGCGCCCTCCGCCCGCTCTCCCCCGGCGACCTGCTGATCCTCGGCGCCGCCGTCGTGCGGGCCGTGCACGTCACGTCGATGCACCGCCTCTCGGCGCGGGCGCCGATGGACTCCCTCCGCCTGACCACGGTGCAGCTCGGCACCTGCGCCGTCGTCTTCAGCGCCGCGTCGCTCGTCGTCGGCGTGCCGATCCCCGAGTACGTCGCGGGGCTCGACCCCGTGGGCACCGGCCTGTTCCTCTACCTCGTCCTGGTCTGCACCGTCTTCGGCTTCCTCGTGCAGACGTGGGCGGTCCGCCGCACCTCCCCCTCCCGCGTCAGCCTCCTGCTGGGCACCGAGCCGGTGTGGGCCGCGGTCGTCGGAGTCGCGCTCGCCCGCGACCCGATCGCGCCGGTCGGCTTCCTCGGCATCGCGCTGATCCTCGCGGGCACGGCCTGGGGCCGCTCCCTCGAGCAGCGGACGGCGCCCGACGTGCCGACCGCGGCGGCCGCTCCGGAGGCGCTGCTCGCCCCCGAGCCGGAGGACGAGCAACGGCGTCCCGTCGAGCGGTAGCCGGGTCAAGGGACTCGCGTGCGGCGTCCCGATGTGGGGGAATCGGATCGGGAGGCGTCCGCTGCGGGCGCCGCCGGAGGAGGATCCATGTCGCTCAGCGTGCTGTTCATCGGCGGGACGGGCATCATCAGCGCCGCCTGCGTCCGCGAGGCGCTGCGGCTCGGCCACGACGTGACCGTGCTGAACCGGGGGCGGACGTCGCTCCGCCCGCTGCCCGAGGGCGTCCGCGAGGTGCAGGCCGACGGCCGCGACCGCGACTCCGTCACCGCCGCCCTCGGCGACAAGACCTTCGGCGCCGTGATCGACTTCGTCGCCTTCACGCCCGAGCACGTGCAGCAGGACATCGACCTGTTCGCCGGCCGCACGGGCCAGTACGTCTTCATCAGCTCGGCCTCGGCCTACCAGAAGCCGCCGCGCAGCCTCCCGGTCACCGAGTCGACTCCGCTCCGGAACCCCTACTGGCAGTACTCCCGCGACAAGATCGCGTGCGAGGACCTGCTCGTGGCCGAGTACCGCGCGAGCGGCTTCCCGGTCACGATCGTCCGCCCCTCGCACACCTACGACCGGACCGCGCTGCCCGTCGACGGAGGCTGGACCGTCGTCGACCGGATGCGCCGCGGCCAGGAGGTGGTCGTCCTCGGCGACGGCACCTCGCTCTGGACGCTCACGCACGCCGACGACGTCGCCGTCGGCCTGGTCGGCCTTCTCGGCGCCTCCGCCGCGATCGGCGAGGCCTTCCACATCACCGGCGACGAGACGCCGACCTGGGACGAGATCCACCGCGACCTCGCCGCGGCGGCCGGAGTCGAGCCGCGCCTCGTGCACGTCGCCTCCGACGCGATCGCCGCGGCCGACCCCGAGCTCGGCGCCGGGATCGTCGGCGACAAGGCGCACTCGATGGTGTTCGACAACGCGAAGATCCGCCGCCTCGTCCCGGCCTACTCCCCCTCGGTGCGCTTCCGCGACGGCGCCCGCGAGATCGTGGAGTGGTACGACGCCGACGAGTCGCGCCGCGTGGTCGACGAGCGGATGAACGGCCTGTTCGACGCGCTGATCGAGCGGTACCGGCCGCGCCGGCGCCCCCGCTCAGCCGATCGGCTCGAGCCGGACCAGGAACCCGCCCGGCACTCCCGGCTGCAGCTCCTGGTACTCGGACGGCACGCGGTAGGAGCCCTCGCCGACCGCGGTCACGGTGAACGCGTCGTCCGTGCGGGTCCCCGCGAGGAAGACGGTGTAGACATCGGTGCCGTCCTCGGTGGTGCGCTTCCCGGCCGCCGCGCCGACCCAGCGGTGCCCGCCCGGATCGGCCGTCGCCGTCTCCCCGAGGGTCGCGTCGATCGCGGCCGAGTCGACGCCCACGGTGCGGATCCCGTCCTGGCACTCGCGCCAGACGCCCGTGAATCCCGGGTCGGGGTCGGAGTAGCAGAACATCATCGACCCGTCGGGCGCGACGTGCAGGTCGCCGTAGCCGCCGACCACCTGCCCGGAGACGGGGGCGGCCGTGGGCCCGGTCGTCGGCTCGGGGTCGGCCGGCGCGGTGCACCCGGCGAGCGCGAGGACGAGCACCGCCACCGCTCCCGCTCGCCACCTCATGTGCGCAACCTACTGGAGCCGCGCCCCCGCCCGTCCGTGTGCCGGGCCGGGAGTCCGCCGGGAGCCGGCCCGCCCTCAGACCAGCCGGCGGCCGCTGAAGCGGTCGACGGGGGCGTCGTGGCGCATCGCCCGCTCGTACATCCGCCGGAACGGCTCGGTGAGCACGCCGTTCGTGCGGTCCAGCGAGTCCTGCCAGGCCACGATCTCCCCCAGCTGCGCGGCGAGATCCGCGCGGAGGGCCGCCTCGTCGACGGTGGTCGAGACGCCCTTCGAGACGACGATCCGGCCCGCGACGATCACGGTGTCGATCGACGAGCCGTTCTCGGAGTAGACGAGCTGGTTCTCGAGCCGCTGGCGCGGGGTGAAGTTCAGCGTCTCGAGGTCGTAGACGACGAGGTCGGCCTGCTTGCCGACCTCGATGCTGCCGGTGACGTCGTCGAGCACGGCGCTGCGCGCGCCTCCGATCGTGCCGGCGGTGAGCACCTCGGACACGGTCGGCCAGGTGGCGATGTCCGGATCCGTGACCTTGTGCAGGAGCGCCGCGGCCTTCACGACGTCGAGCATGCGCGGCGAGTCGCTGCTCGAGCAGCCGTCGGTGCCGAGGCCGAGGTTCACGCCCGCGTCGTGCAGCGCGCGCCACGGGGCGATGCCCGAGCCGAGCTTGAGGTTCGAGATCGGGTTGTGCGAGACGGACGTGCCGGCGGCGGCGATCCGCTCCATGTCGGAGTCGGTGAGCCAGATCCCGTGGGCGAAGGTCGTGTTCGGCGAGAGCGCGCCGATCCGCTCCATGTACTCGACCAGGGTCGAGCCGTAGGACAGCTCGCCGGTCACCAGCTGCGTCTTCGTCTCGAGGACGTGGATGTGGCACTCCGCCCCGTGCTCGAGCGCCAGCTCGGTCGCCCCCACGAGCAGCTCGGGCCCGCACCGCTGAGGAGCGGACGGGGCGACCATGTAGCGCAGCCGCCCGCCTCCCCTCCCGTGCTGGGTCGCGAACGCCTCGCGGCTGAAGGCGAGGTAGCCCTCCGTCGTCGGGCGCGACGCCGACCGCGCCTGGTCGAGGATCTCCGCGGGCACGTACTCCTCGAGGAACGGCATCGTCTCGTGGAAGGGCCTGCTGATCACGTGGCCCGAGATGTTGGCGCGGACTCCGATCTCGTCGTACGCGTCGAAGACCGCGGCGAGCTGCTCCGCGTCCTGGTCCGGGTTCTCGAGCACGTCGTCGACCAGGGTCGTGACCCCGGCCTTCAGCGATTCGAGGGCGAAGAGCGACGAGCGCAGCCGCACCAGATCCGGAGCGACGCGGCTGTTCCCGAGGATCGGGTACGACAGCAGCATCCACAGCTCGAGCGGCAGGTTGTCGTAGCGGCCCTTGTAGAGGTACTCCCACGAGTGGGTGTGGGCGTTGACGAAGCCGGGGACGACCAGGCGGTCGCGCCCGTCGATCACCTCGTCGCCCGGCTCGGGGACGAGGCCCGGTCCGATCGCGACGATCAGCTCGTCGACGATGCGGATGCTCGCCGTGATCGGGACGGCGCCCGAGACCGGGTCCATGGTGATCACGGCGGCGTCGGAGAGGAAGAGGGGCATGGCGGTTCCGTTCGTGGTGCGGGGTGGGACGGGGCGGGCCGGCTCGCGAGGGGGCCGGCCCGCGGAGGGGCTCGGGCTCAGCCGCGGACGGGCTCGGGCTCCGCGGCGACCGGCGCGGCCGACTCCCGGCGCTCGACCCAGGCGGGAGCGTCCCGGCCGAGCAGGAGGTAGGCGATGCCGGCCGAGACTCCGCCCGCGAGCCACGAGACGTCGACGCCGCCGAGGGCGGTCGCGGCCGGACCCTGCAGGGCGGGCACCGAGCCGTTCATGAACAGCCAGGTCAGGGTCGCGCCGATCGCGAAGGAGAGCAGCGCCCGCCAGCGGACGTCCGGCAGCAGCGGCGAGCCGACCGGGGCGAACAGGTGCCCGAAGGAGCGGACGCGCGGCTCGAACACCGTGTAGTGCACCAGCACGATCGCACCCCAGGGGGCGACCCAGCCGACGAGGCCGACCAGCCACGCGTCGAGCGTGGTGGCGAGGTCGTCCTGGAACACGAAGAACACCGCGGCCGCGAAGGCCAGCACGCCGACGATGAGGCTGAGCGCGCGGCGCCCGAGCCTGATGTCGAGGGCCTGGGTCGCCATGCCGAACGAGTAGATGTTCAGGACGTTGGTCGCGATCGGACCGTGCACCACCAGGAGCAGCACGGGGATCGCGAGGGCGCCGAAGTTCTCGACGATCAGCTCCCCGGGATCCACGGAGCCGTTCTTCGTCGCGAGGGTCGCGCCGAGGACGCCGAGCCAGACCACCGGGATGAACTGGCCGAGGACGCTGGCGAGGTAGAGCCCCCGCTTCGAGGAGCGGGGCCCGACGAAGCGGGAGTAGTCGCCGGCGTAGGCGAGCCAGGTGAGGCCCCAGCCGATGCCGATGGCGGTCATCACGATGGACATGGCCGCGATGCGGTCGCCTCCGGTGAGCGCGCCCTCCGCGGGGCCGGCGTAGGACCAGTCGATGTCGAGGAAGAACCAGGCGACGACCGACATGATCGCCAGCACCAGGAGGGTCGGCGGCACGGTCCAACGCTCGAAGGCGGCGATCGCGCGGTAGCCGAGGAAGGAGATCGCGACCTGCACCGCCATGATCACCGCCGCCACCGCGATCTTCCAGCCGACGTTCGCCTGCTCCGGGTCGACGACGCCGACGGAGCCGAGGAGCGCGATGACCAGGTCGAGGACGATCCAGGTGTTGATGGCGCACCAGCCGATCACGACCACGGCCTGGATCGTGGCCGGGACGTAGTTGCCGCGCCGGCCGAAGATCGCCCGTCCCACGAGCATCCCGGTCGCCCCCGTCCGCTGGCCGAGGAGGACGAAGAAGCCGAACACCGCCATCCCGACCACGTTGCCGAGCACGAGGACGGTGACGGTGTCCGCCAGGCCGAGGCCCATGTTCACGCCGAGGGCGCCGAGCACCCAGTTGATGGGGGCGATGTTGGCGCCGGCCCAGATCCAGAACTGCCCGTCGAGCCGGGCGGTGCGCCGGGAGTCGGGCAGGGGACTCAGCGCGTCCTCGGCGTCGGCGGTGCCGTGCAGGGTGTCGGTGCTCATGGCGGATCCTCTCGGGGAGGGGGATGAAGGGGAGGGCGGGGCGCCCGGTGAGGCTCCACTCTCGTGCGGACCCGTTTCGGGCGGCGCGTCCGCGTGTAAATTCGCCGTGACGCGAGAGGACGTTCTGTATGGCCTACCTGCTGTCGGACGCGATGCGGGATCCGCGCCTCGCCGCCATGCTCCCGGTGGTGGCCGCCGGGCACGCGGCCGCCGAGCGCGCCGTGATCCGCTGGGCCCACACGAGCGAGCAGCTCGACATCGCGCCCCTCCTCCTCGGAGGCGAGCTGCTCCTGATGGAGGGCGCGCTCCTCTCGACCGACCAGGACCCGGCGGAGTGCCGCGAGTACGTGCGGTCTCTGGTCGACGCGGGAGTCGGCGCCCTCGCTCTCGAGCTCTCGCCGCGCCTGCCCGCGGTGCCGCCGCCGATCGTCGCGGCGGCCGACGAGCTCGGCCTCCCCGTGCTCGCCCTGCCCCGGCGCGTCCCCTTCGTGCAGGTCTGCGAGAGCATCAACACCCACCTCACCGAGCAGAAGTTCCGGAGCATCCGACTGGCGGACAGAGTGTCCGGTCTGCTGGCCGACGGGGCCTCCGGGGACGCCGGCGTCGACGAGCTCCTGCAGGTCGTCGCCTCCGCGACGGGCGCCTCCGCCTCGCTCGTCTCGCTCACGGGCGACGAGATCGCCCGCGCCTCGCCCGGGCCGGGCGTCGACACGGAGCCGACGGCCGGGACGTTCTCGAACGTGCTGCACGCGGGCGACTCCCTTTTGGGCACCCTGCATCTGCGGGCCCACGCCGACGCCGACCTCCACGCCGTCGCCGTCGCGCTCGACCGGGCGCCGGACGTCCTCGCGATCGCCGTGCTCCGGCACCGCCCGCCGTCGGTCACCGAGCGGCTGACCGCCCAGCTCTTCGCGATCGCGTCCGTCGAGCGTGCGGACCCGGCGGCCGACCTCCAGATCGACGCCTTCCTCGGCCGCCTCGGCGCCGGATCCCGGGAGCGCTACCTCGGCGTCCGGGCCGACACCGGTCACGACGACCGGCGGCTCCGCGCTCTGCTCCGCCTCCTGACGGGCGCGGGAGCGGATCCCGGCCCGGTGCTCTGCGTGGTCGGCTCCGAGCTGCTGGCGCTGCTGCCGTTCGCCACCGCCGCCGCGATGGAGGAGGGCCGGACGGAGCTCCTGCGCCTCGGCGCCGCCCTCGACTCGGACGCTCTGCTCTGCGTCGGAAGCGGGCTCGGCGGGCAGGAGCGGGTGCCCCGGGAGCTGGCGGAGGTGCGCGGCGCGCTCGAGTGGGCGCCCGCAGGCGGAGTCGTCGACTCGCGCCAGTACCGCCTGGAGCGGTTCGCGAGCTCCCTGCAGGACGATCCGGAGGCGGACGACCTCGTCGAGGAGGTGCTCGGGCCCCTGCGCGCCCAGCGCGGCGAGCTGCTCGCCACCCTCGAGGCCTTCGCGTCGCTGTGGGGGAGCAAGACGGCGACGGCGTCCGCGCTCGGCATCGGCCGGCAGACCCTCTACGACCGGCTCGCGCGGATCGAGGAGCTGATCGGCCCGCTCGACTCGTCGCCGGCCCGCGCCCGGGTCGTCATGACCGCCGTCTTCCTGCACCGGGCGCGCGCGGCGCTCCCTGCGGGCTCGCCTCCGGTCGGGCGGATGTTCCCGCCTCGCGCCGAACGCTGACGCGGCCGGACGGGATCGACCGGCTCAGGCGGGCAGCAGCTCCGCGACGAGCGCCTGCACGCGGGCCCTGATGTCGTCGCGGATCGAGCGGACCTCCTCGAGCGGCCGGCCCTTCGGGTCGGCGAGGTCCCAGTCCTCGTAGCGCTTGCCGGGGAAGACGGGGCAGACGTCGCCGCAGCCCATCGTGATCACGACGTCGGAGGCCTGGACCTGCTCGGTGGTCATCAGCTGCGGGACGGCCTGCGAGATGTCGATGCCCTCCTCCGCCATCGCCTCGATCGCGATCGGGTTGATGCTGTCGCCGGGCTCGGAGCCGCCGGAGCGGACCTCGACGGCGCCGCCGGAGAGGGCGCGGAGGTAGCCGGCGGCCATCTGCGAGCGGCCGGCGTTGTGGATGCAGACGAAGAGGACGGTGGGGGCGGCCATCGGGGCTCCTGGTGTCGAGGGGCGGTGCTCGGAGGAGCACGGAGCGAGGGTAGCGCGCCCGGGCGAACAGCTCGCGCGCCTGCGGAGCCGGAGGACACGCGGGCGACCGAGTCGGGAATATACCCCCCGGGGGTATGTTGCACTCCCCTGGACCGAACCGGAGGAGACACCATGGCCGACCACGCCCACCACCACCCGACCACCTGGCGCGCCGCCGCCCTCGCGACCCTGCACTGCCTGACCGGTTGCGCGATCGGCGAGGTCCTCGGCATGGTGATCGGCTCCGCCCTGGGGCTGCCCGCCCTGGCGACGGTCGCCCTCTCGATCGTCCTCGCCTTCGTGTTCGGCTACGCGCTCACGCTGCGGGGCGTGCTCCGCTCCGGAGTGACGTGGCGCGCCGCCGTCGGCATCGCGTTGGCGGCCGACACCGTCTCGATCGCCGTGATGGAGGTCGTCGACAACACGGTGGTGCTCGCGATCCCCGGAGCGATGGACGCGGGCCTCTCGTCCGGCCTCTTCTGGGGCTCGCTCGCCGGCGCCCTGGCCCTGGCCTTCGTCGTCACGACCCCGGTGAACCGCCTGCTCATCTCCCGCGGCCGCGGCCACGCAGTCGTCCACGGCCTGCACGGCTGGGCCGCGCGGGATCTCGACAGGGCGCCTGCGGCGGCTGCTCGACCAGCAGGAGGCGCCTGCTGATCGAGCAGCGGGCGCCGCGAGATCCCGTCGGCCGTCAGCCCTGCAGGCGGCGGTAGTGGCGGTTGCGGACCGAGAGGATCGCGCCTCCGATCACCGCCGCGAGGAACGAGCCGGCCAGGACGCCGACCTTCACGTGGTCGTCGGACTCGCTGCCCGCGCCGAACGAGAGCTCGCCGACCAGCAGCGACACCGTGAATCCGATGCCGGCCACGAACGCCATGCCGATCACGTCCACCCAGCGCAGCGACGGATCCAGGCCGATGCCGCGGAACCGGGTCAGGAGGAAGGTGCTCCCGGCGATGCCGAGCGGCTTGCCGAGCACGAGGCCTGCGATGATACCCACGGCGATCGAGTCCTGGAACGAGTCGACCAGGCCCGCGACTCCGCCGACCGTCACTCCGGCCGAGAAGAACGCGAAGACCGGCACCGCGACCGCGGTCGAGAGGACGCTCCAGCGGTCGGCGAAGTGGGCGGCGAGGCCGTCGTAGACCGGGCGCCCCTCCGCATCCGACCCCACCTGCACCCGGGCGCGCCTCGACGCGACGACCGGCACGGTGAAGCCGAGCAGCACGCCCGCGACCGTGGCGTGGATCCCCGAGGCGTGCACGAGCGCCCACGTCGCCACTCCGAGCGGGATCAGCACCCACCAGGCGCGCACGCCGCGCTGCACGCAGACCGCGAAGACCGCCAGCGGCACCAGCGCGAGCAGGAGCATCACCACGTCGATGCCGGCGGTGTAGAAGACGGCGATGATCGTGATCGCGATGAGGTCGTCCACCACGGCGAGCGTGAGGAGGAACGTCCGCAGCGCCGGCGGGAGGAAGCGGCCGACCACGGCGATCACCGCGACGGCGAAGGCGATGTCGGTGGCGGCGGGGATCGCCCAGCCGTCCAGCGCGGCTCCTCCGCGGGGCAGGTTCACCGCGGTGAAGATCAGGGCGGGGACGGCCACGCCGCCGACGGCCGCGACGATCGGCACGAGCGCCGTCTTGGGGTCGCGGAGCTTGCCGGCGACGAACTCCTCCTTGAGCTCGAGCCCGACGACGAAGAAGAAGATCGCGAGCAGGCCGTCGGCCGCCCACGACCCGACGCTCAGCTCGAGGTGCAGGGCCTCGGGGCCGAAGCGGAAGTCGCGGACCGCGCTGTAGAGCGCGGACGCGGGGCTGTTGGCGACGATCAGGGCGAGGAGGGTCGCGGTGAGCAGGAACGCTCCGCCGACCGTGTCCTTCTGGAGGGTCTGGCGGAGTCCCCGCCAGATCGAGTGGGGGGCCTGATCGGCGGGCAGGGGCTGGTGCGGCATGAGGGGTTCCGTCCGGAGGGGTGGGTGAGCGCGGGGACGCGGCCGCGGGCTCCGGAGGAGGGGCGGTCGCGGGTCAGCCGCGCGGCGGCGGGCAGCCGGCGATCTCGCCGTGCGCGTTCGTCCCCCACGAGCTGAGCCATCCGTTCGTGCCCGAGGCGCGCTTGGTCAGCAGCTGCCGGGTCGGGTACGCCGCGGCGGCGCGCGCGCGGGCGCGGCTCAGCGGAGGGAGGGTCAGGGGCACCGCACCAGGGTACCGGTGGCACCCGCGAGGGGGCCGGGTGTGCACGAGCGCTCGGAGGAGGAGCCGCCCCTCCCGCAGCCGAGCCACCTCGCCCGCTCCACTCAGGGGACCTCGTGCCCCCGGCCCGCCTGCCCGCCGAGCAGCGGGCGCAGCGCGGTCGCGACGGCGTCCGCGCGCTCCTCGCCGCCGAACCAGGCGTTGCCCGCCCGGACGAGCGGGTAGGCGGCCTCGAGGAGGTCGCGCCCCGCCGGGGTCAGGGCGATCCGGGAGTGACGGCCGCGGCCGCGCTCGGCGCCCCGGTCGAGCAGGCCCCGCTCCGCCAGCCCGGCGACCAGGGCGGTCATGCTCTGCGGGCGGACGCCGACGGCGCGGGCGAGGTCGGCCTGCGTCAGCCCGTCGGCCGCCGAGAGCTGCGCCAGCACGCCGAACTCGACCGGGCTGAGCCCGACCGGCGCGAGCGCGTCGCCGACCCGCCTCGCCAGGTCGCGGGCGGCGCGGATGACCGTCCAGGCGGCGATCGCGTCGACGTCGTCGCGGGTCAGGGAGAACTCCGAGGACATGGACCGAGCGTAGCGGCGTAGTCTTCAAGTATCAGTTAGTTGATACCTAGGAGGAATCATGAGCGACGTGATCGCGATCACCGGAGTCACCGGCGACGTCGGCGGCAAGACCTTCGAGCGGCTCGTGGCGGCCGGCGCGCCCGTCCGGGCGATCGTCCGCCGGCCGGAGCAGGCGGCGGCCCTCGCGGCCCGCGGCCTCGACGCGCGGATCGCCGACCTCGGCGACGGGGCCGCATTGACCGCCGCCCTCCGGGGCGCCGACCAGCTCTTCCTGGTCACCGCCGCCACCCCGCGCCAGGCCGAGCACGGCGCCACCGCCGTCCGCGCCGCCCAGGAGGCGGGCGTCCGCGCGCTCGTGCAGCTCTCCGGCGGCGACGCGGCCGAGCACTCGCCGCTCCCCTGGGGCCGCGCGATCTGGCGGACCGACGAGCGGGTGCGCGCCTCCGGGCTGCCCGCGACGATCCTCCACGCCTCGGGCTTCCTGACGAACCTCGAGCCCTCGGCACCCGCGATCTCGCGCGGTCTGCTCCCGCAGACGATGGGGCGCGGCGTCATCCCGTGGATCGACACCGCCGACATCGCCCGGGTCGCCGCGCGCGTCCTCGAGGCGGGAGGGCACACCGGCGCCGAGCCCGTCCTCACCGGACCGGCCCTGCTCGACGGGCCCGGCGCCGCCCGCGAGCTGACCGCGGGCCTCGGGCGGCGCGTCCGCTACCTGCACCTGCCCAGCCGCGTGTTCGCCGGTGTCCTGCGCCTCACCGGCATGTCCGCGTGGCAGGCGGAGGGGCTCCGCCGGCAGTTCGGTGTCGTCGCCCGCCGCGGCCTGGACGGCGTCGACGTGCTCACCGACGAAGTCGAGCGGATCACGGGGACGCCGGCCCGCTCGACGGCCGACTGGGCGCGGTCCCGCCGCTCCGTGCTCCTCGGGTAGGAGCAGCCGCGACCCCTGCACGCTCCACCCGGCACCGGTACCCCTACCCGTGGATCCGCCGCAGGCGCATCGTAGGGCTGTGAAGCAGATCCAGTACGCCGGCGCGACCTTCCAGGTGGGGGACGCGGTCGCCGACGCACTCGTCTCCTACGCCTCCGGGCTCGCCGCTCACGGCCGCACCGACAGTGTCGAGCTCCCCGTGCTCGGCGGCGACGGCCACGCGACGGTCGTGACACTGCTGCTCAACTCCGCGACGAGCCTCTTCGTCTCCGGCGCCGCAGGCCTCCTGCCCGGGCTCGACGAGAAGGCGGTCGCCGCCGACCTCCGCCAGCGGACGCAGTGGCTGGACGCGGTCCCGGCGGTCACCGCCGTGGAGCCGAGCGCTCCGGAGGACCTGATCTGGCTCGAGTTCCCGGAGGTCGCGGCCCTGATGGACCCCGAGACCAGCGCCCACTCCCCCGCGACGCTCCACCTCGTCGAGCACTCGCCGCGGCGCGACTCCCTCGTCTTCACCGTCGTCTACGTCAGCACCCTCGACCGCGACCTGGGCTCGGGGGAGATCCGCCGGCTGCTCGAGACGAGCCGCCGCAACAACGTCGAGCACGGCATCTCGGGGATGCTCGTCTTCCGCGGCCGCCGCGTGATGCAGCTGCTCGAGGGCGAGGAGTCGGACGTGCGCTCGCTCTACGCGCGGATCCTCGCCGACCCGCGGCACGAGGGCGTGGTCACCGTCTGGACCAGCGTGCACGAGCAGCGCCGCTTCCCGGACTGGTCGATGGGCTTCGACGAGCTCGACCTGCCTGTCGAGCGGCCCGCCTCCTGGCCCGAGCCGGACCTCCCCGAGCAGTCGATCGACGCCGTGGCGGACGACTACCTCCGCCGCCGGTCGGAGGCGCTGCGGAGCGCGCTGGTGAGCAGCGACCCCCTCGTCGCGAGCCTCGCCGTCATCCTGCACGGGCACCGCCCCGAGCGCGTCCTCGAGGGCGGCGCCGGAGTGCGGCTCCGCTGCGCCGAGTGCCGCGCCTTCGACGCCCACGACGGGTACGACTCCTACCCCTGCGCGACCGCGAGGACCGCGATCCAGGCGCTCGAGGCGGCCTGACGCGAGCCGGGCGGCCGTGCGGGATCACCGTCCCGGGGCGCTCCGAGCGCACCCCCCTTCCGCGGGTCTGCGCAAGCCCGTCCGCTCGCCCCGGCGCGCCCCTAGGGTGAGGCCATGACCGATCCCGGCGCGGCCCGCTACGACGTCCTCATCATCGGCGGCGGCAACGCCGGACTCTCGACCGCGGGACGGCTGCGGCGCTCCGGAGTGGACGACGTCGCGGTGATCGAGCCCCGGTCGACCCACGTCTACCAGCCGATGCTCTCCCACGTCGCGGGCGGCACCGCACCCGCCTCCGCGGCGACCCGGCCCCAGGGCTCGGTGACGCCGAAGGGGGTCGTCTGGATCCAGGACCGCGTCGAGACGATCGACCCGGTCGCGCACACGGTCACCCTCCTCTCCGGCCGCACCGTCGGCTACGGGCAGCTCGTCGTCTGCCCCGGGATCCAGAAGGACTGGGCCGCGGTCCCCGGGCTCCAGGAGGCGATGGACTCGCCGTTCGGAGTGTCCAACTACGAGTACGAGTACGCCCGCAAGGCGTCGCAGGTGCTCCGCGAGGTCCGCTCCGGCACCGTCGTCTTCACGCAGCCCGGCGGCCCCGGCACCTGCTCCGGCGCCTCGCAGAAGCCGATGTACCTCGCCTGCGACTACTGGCGCGCGACCGGCGTCCTCGACCGCATCCGCGTCGTGCTCGTCGTGCCGACCCCCACCCTGTTCGGGATGCCGCTGATCGACTCCGAGCTCGAGCGGAAGGTGGCGGAGTACGGGATCGAGGTCCGCTACGGCCGCGAGCTGGTCGAGGTCGACGCGGCCGAGCGGCGGGTCGTCCTCGCCGTCGACGAGCGCGCGACCGCCCTCCCCGGCCCCGACCGCGCGCGGCGCTCGACCGACGGCCCGCGCGAGACGCTGTCGTACGACGTGCTGCACGCCGTGCCCCCGCAGTCGGCCCCCGACTGGCTGGCCGGCACCGGGCTGGCCGCCGAGGGCGACGAGGGCGGCTTCGTCGAGGTCGACCCGCTGACCCTGCGGCACCCGCGGTTCCCCGACGTCTGGGCGCTCGGCGACGCGGCGGCCACGGTCAACTCGAAGTCCGGAGGAGCACTGCGCCAGCAGACCACCACGCTCGCGAGGAACCTCGTCGCCGCGCAGAAGGGGCGCCCGCTCCCCCGCGTGTACAACGGCTACTCCGTCTGCCCCTTCGTGGTCTCGCGCTCGAGCGTGGTGTTCGCCGAGTTCGACGACCGCTACCGCCCGAAGCCGACCGTCCCCTTCTGGACGGGCCTGGCGAAGGAGCGGCGCCTCACCTACCTCGCCGACCGCCGCGTCCTGCCGTGGGTGTACTGGAACCTGATCCTGCAGGGACGGGCCTGAGCGTCCTCTTCCGGACATGTCCGGAAGAGGCGCTTGCCGCTGCCGGAGGCGCTCCCGAGACTGAGGGGTCGGCACCACCGTCCGACGTGCCCCCTCGTCTCCTGGAGGACCCGATGCGGCCCAGCCCGACTCCCGACCGCTCCGGCACCGCGCGATGACGACCGCGCAGGACTGGGGGCCCTCGACCGACGCGGACTCCGCCGGCGGTCCGCCCGCGTCGCGGAGGCAGCGCGTGCGGGCCTGGATGCGCGGCGGCTCCTTCGGGCCGACCGGCCTCACCCGGCGCGGCTGCCTCCTGGTGCTGGCGTCGGTGCTCGTGGTGGCGGTGCCGGTCGTCGCGCTGACGCTCGCGCACGTCGATCCGCACGCGTCGCTCAAGGTCTGGATCCTGGCGATCACGCTGATCGCGCTGGTCGGAGCGCTGCTCCGGGTCGTCGCCGACGCCGGTCCGGACCCGCAGGCCGACCTCGACCGCGCGGGAAAGGCGGTCGGAGCAGTGGCCGCGGCCTACACGGCGCTGGCCGTGATCATCGACTGGGGGATGCTGCACCTCTGAGGCGCGGTCAGCGGGCCTCGTCGCGCGGGTCGTCCGTGCCGTCGGGAGCGCTGCCGATCACGTCCGGTGTGCCGCCGGTGCCGCCCTGCGCGCTCCCGGTCCCGCCCTGCGCCGCTCGCTCGTCCTCGCGCCGGCTGAGCCAGCCCGGGCCCTCGCGCCGCAGCCGCTCCGCCTCCGGACTCGGGACGGGCGGCGCCGCCGGCCGCCGCAGGAGCCGCACCTGCCGGACCGCGCCGAGCACCACTCCGGCGCCGAACAGCGGCAGGCCGAGCAGGAGCACCAGCCACAGCGGCGCGTGCCGGCGTCCGCCGCCGACGACCGCGCCGAGATCCCAGCCCGCGTCCGCCGCCAGCCAGAGCATCCCCGCCACGAAGACGGCGCTCACCAGCGAGAGCGCCCAGGGCTGCGCGAGGAGGAGCGCCTGCGTGCGCTCCGTGCGGAAACCCTTCGCCATGCGCCGATCCTAGGCGGGCGTCAGCCGGCGAGGATCCGGTCGACCAGCCCCTGCGCGTCGCCCTCCGCGGGAACGATCTGCACGGTGTCGCCCTCGATCGGCTGCATCACGGAGAGCGCCGACTCGACCCGGTCTCCCGCGCGGAGGAGGAGCCGGGCGTCGGCCCCCTCGTCGATGGCCGCCTGCGAGCCGCGGCGCAGGAGGGCGGCGCCCGCCTCGTCGAACCGGACGTCGACGACTCCCGTGCTCGGATCGGCCTCGACCGCGGCGACGCCCGCGCGGGTGAAGTCCTCGGGATCGACGAGGACGTCCTGCCCGCCGACCGGGACGCACTGCGGATCGGAGCCGGGCTCGCAGAGCGCCGAGACGGCGACCCCGAGGCCGCCGACGGGCTCCGGAGTGGCGGACGGGGACGCCGCGGGCGACGACCCGGCGGAGCAGCCGGTCAGGGCGAGCAGGAGGAGCGCGGCGGCTCCGGGGGCGGTGCGGCGGATCACGGGATCTCCTCGGGTCGCGTCGGAGCGCGCCACGATACCGAGGCTCCGGCGCTGCGGCCACTCGGCGGCACGGCTCGGGCGGAGCGGCTGCGGCGGGCGGCGGCGGACCGGAGGAACCCGGCCGGATCCCCGGGCTGGTCGCTCGGGGCCGGACCCCGCTCGATCCCTCCGCACGGGGCCGGTCGGAGCCCGGCCTCCCGGAGCCCGCCCCTCAGAGGCGGACGACCAGCTTCACCGCCGACACACCCTCGTGCAGCCGGTCGAGGGCGGGCTGCAGCGCGGCGAGCCCCTCACCCACCACCTCGGGCGCCGGGGCGCAGACGTGACGGCCTTCGGCGAGCGCCGCCGGCAGGTGGTCGCGCCACAGCATCGGCCCCACCTCGTTCGTCATCAGCGAGCCGCCCCAGACGAAGCGGGCGCGGATGCCGCGGCGCCGGGCCGCGATCTGCAGCGCCGCGGTGCCGCCGACCACGCGCAGCATCGTCCGCACGAAGGCCGCGCTGACACCGCGCCGACGCGGGAGCGAGCCGAACGAGACGGAGGGGCTGGCCAGGGCGACGCGTCGCGCTCCGGTGCCCGCGGCCACCGCCACCGACGGGGCACCGGAGCCCGTCCCGATCGCGAGCACCCCCGCGACCTCGTGGCCCGCGAGCGCCGCCACCAGGTCGGCGACGACGGTGGGGCTGCGGTAGTCGAGGACGATCTCGGCGCCCAGCTCGCGCATCCGATCGTGGTTGCGGGGGGACGCGGTCGTCGCCACGCGGTGCCCGGAGGCGACAGCGAGCTGGATCGCGTTGCTCCCCACGCTCGTCGTCCCACCCCAGACCACGACCGTCCTGCCCGTCGGCCGGACCGGGGCGCTCGGGTGCGGCAGGGCGAGGTGGTCCCGCTGGAACAGCGCCGTCGCCGCCGTCGAGACCGCGAGCGGCAGCACCGCCGCCTCCTCGAAGCCCAGCCGGTCGGGGATCGGCGCCGCCAGGTCCTCGCGCACGACCGTGTACTCCTGGAACGCGCCCTCGTCGCGGTTCCGCCGCCCGCGCTCCATCCCGACCGCGTACGCGACGACCCGGTCGCCGACGGCGAAGCGCGTGACTCCAGGGCCGACCGCCTCGACCACTCCGGCCACGTCCTCCCCGAGCACCGCCGGGTACGGCACCCACCGGAACATCAGATCGCCCGTCCACTGCTTCATCTCGTCGACCGGGTTCACGGCCAGGGCGCGGTTGCGCAGCAGGACCTCCCCCGGACCGGGGACGGGCGTCGGAGCGGGGCGGACGACGAGGTCGGCCCGCGGGGCGGTCAGCAGGGCGGCGGCGTTCTCGGGCACGGGCGGCTCCAGTCGGAAGTGATGGCAGGACGTGTCGTCACACTACTCCTGATGACACGTCGTGTCGTCAGCTATCCTGGGCGGATGTCACGCTGGGCTCCCGACGCCGCCCTCCGCCTCGAGCAGGCGGCGATGGAGCTCTTCGCCGAGCACGGCTACGCGGGCACCACCGTCCCCGCGATCGCGGAGCGCGCCGGGCTCACCACCCGCACCTTCTTCCGCCACTTCGCCGACAAGCGCGACGTCCTCTTCCTCCGCGAGCGCGAGTTCCCCGAGATCGTCGGCCGCCTGCTCGCCGGCGCCCCCGCCGGCCTCGCGCCGATGGACCTCGTGATGCACGGCCTCGAGGCGGCCGCCTCGGGCGACCTCCAGACCTGGCGCGCTCCGATCGCCGCCCGCCGTGCCGTCGTGCGCTCCGAGCCGCAGCTGCGCGAGCGCGAGCTCCTGAAGTCGGCCGCCCTCGCCGAGAGCATGCGCGCCGCCCTCGTCGACGCCGAAGTCGCGCCGGAGGACGCGGCCCTCGCCGCCCTCGCGGCCTCCGCCCTCTTCGACCTCGCCCTGGAGCGCTGGCTCGCCGCGCCCGAGGGCTCCCTCCTGGTCGACGTCCTCCGCGCCGAGCGCGCACGCCTCGGCGCGCTGCTCGCGCGCTGACCCGCACGACGCTGTCGAGGCGTCGCGAACGGTCGTCCTCCGCGGCGGGAGGCGGCCGTTCGCGACGCCTCGGACCGGCGAGCGGGGGACGATCCGCTCAGAGCGCCCAGGGGAAGGCGGGGGCGTTCGAGCGGGCGCCCTGCGCGGCCTTCGAGCGGCCGGGCTCGCCGAGCTCGGCGAGCAGCGCCTCCGACTCGCCGACGAGGACCGCCAGCGCGCCGGGCGTGAACCAGTCGGGACGCAGGGCGAACAGGAGGTCCTCGGTCGCCGTGTTGCCGCTGGCGCCCGGCGCGAAGGGGCAGCCGCCGAGGCCGCCGAGCGCGCCGTCGACCACCGCGGCCCCGGCCTGCACGGCGGCGATCGCGTTCGCGACGCCCGAGCCCCAGGTGTCGTGGCCGTGGAACACGATCTCGCGGGGCGGGGTCTCCGCGGCCACGCGCGAGACGAGCGACGCCACCTGGCCGGCGTGCGCCTGACCGAGCGTGTCGCAGACGACCACGTCGGCCGCTCCCGCCGCTCGCGGGTCACGCGCGATCGCGAGCACGCGCTCCGGGTCGACCGGGCCCTCGAACGGGCAGGTGAACGAGGTGGCGATGCACAGCTGGATCCGCCCGCCGACGCTCTCGGCGAGCGCGACCGCCTCCGGCATCGCGGCCAGGCTCGCCTCGGTCGGCCTGCCGACGTTGGCGAGGTTGTGCGAGTCCGACGCCGAGAAGCAGTACTGGAAGCGGCGCGCCCCCGCGGCGGCCGCACGCTCGACGTGGCGCGGAGTCGCGACCCACACCCAGCACCGCTCCAGCTCCTCGGGAGTGAGCGCGGCGATCACGTCGAGGGTGTCGGCCATCGGAGGGACGAGGTCGCCGCGCGCGAGCGAGCCGATCTCGAGCTCGGGCACTCCCGCGGCGAGCAGCGTGCGCGCGAGGTCGACCTTGCGCTCGGTCGTCAGGAGCTTGCCGGTGAGCTGCAGGCCGTCGCGGAGGGTGACGTCTCGCAGGCGCGCGGAGGTGAGCGCGGTCACCGGCCGGCCTCCTCGGCAGCGGCGGCGGAGGGAGCGGCAGGAGCCCCGCCGGCGGAGGGAGCAGCGGGACCGGTGCGCCGGAGCATCCCCAGCACCTCCTCGGTGTCCTGGCCCAGGTCGGGCGCGAGCGAGCGGATGGGGAGGGAGCGGCCGCCGAGCACCGGCACGATCCCCGGGAAGCCCACGCCGCGCAGGGTGCCGCCGGCGTCCTCGACGTCGAAGGCCTGGATCATGTCGCGCGCCGCGTACTGCTCGCTCGCGCTGATGTCGGCGGCCGTGTAGATCGGGCCGGAGGGGACGCCCTCGTCGTCGAGGACCGCGAGCGCCTCGGCGGCGGTGCGGCCCGCCGTCCACGCGCCGATCACCGCGTCCAGCTCGTCGCGCCGGGCCCAGCGCTGCTCGTTCGAGGCGAGCGCCGGGTCCTCGCCCAGGTCGGCGCGGCCGATCACCGCCATCAGCCGCTGGAAGATCGCGTCCGCGTTCCCCGCGATCACGATGCTCGCCCCGTCGGCGCAGGTGTAGGCGTTGGTCGGGGCGATGCCCTCCATCCGCCCGCCGACGCGCTCCCGGACGATGCCGTGCGCCTGGTAGTCGGGGATCAGCGACTCCGTCATCGAGAACATCGCCTCGTGCAGCGCGACGTCGACGACCCGCTCCGCCAGCGGTGCCGGATCCAGCCCCGCGGAGCGGCGGGTCTCGCGCTGGAACAGCGCCATCATCACTCCGTAGCCCGCGTACAGCCCGGCGATCGAGTCGCCGATCGAGACGCCGACGCGCACGGGCGGCCGGTCCGGGTCGCCGACCAGCTCGCGGAACCCGCCCATCGCCTCCGCGACCGCCGCGAACCCGGGCCGGGCCGACAGCGGGCCGGTCTGCCCGAACGCGGAGATGCGGCCGATCACGATTCCGGGCCGGGCCTCGTCGAGCACGGCCGGCCCGATCCCCCAGCGCTCGAGCGTGCCGGGCCGGAAGTTCTCGAGCACCACGTCGCACTCGGCGACCAGGCGGCGGACGGCGTCCCGCCCCTCGTCCGTGCGCAGGTCGAGCGCGATCGAGCGCTTGTTGCGGTTGATCGTGTGGAAGAGGAGCGAGGTCTCGGACCCCTCGTGCAGCCGCCAGCGGCGCAGCTCGTCCCCCGTGCCGGGCCGCTCCACCTTGATCACCTCGGCGCCGAAGTCGGCGAGCAGCCGGCCCGCGGTGGGCGCCGCGATGAAGTTGCCGAGCTCGAGGACGCGGACGCCCGCGAGCGGGAGGGGTGCGGTCATGGCACGGCCTTTCGCTCCCGTCGAGGCTAGCGCGGAGGACGGCGCCACCCCCTGCCCTCAGGCGGACGCCCGACCTACACTTGCCGGACATCATGCGCAGACACACCCTCACTCCGCGACCGGACTGGCGAGCCCGCTGCGACGAGATCGGCTTCAGCTTCTACGACCTCCCCTCCGAGGGCGGCCGCCCCTACTGGAACGAGTCCGCGGCGTACTCCTTCGAGCCCGCCGAGATCGACCTGCTCGAGCGCACGACCTCGGAGCTCTTCGACCTCTGCATGGAGGCGTGCGAGCTCGTGGTGCGGAAGGGCCGCTTCGCCGAGTTCGGCATCCCGCCCCGCTTCCACGAGCTGGTGCGCACCTCGTGGGACGAGGACGACCCCACGGTCTACGGCCGCTTCGACCTCGCCTACGACGGCGCGGGCGCGGTGAAGCTGCTCGAGTTCAACGCCGACACCCCGACCTCGCTGGTCGAGACCGCCGCGGCCCAGTGGCAGTGGCTCGTCGAGACGAAGGGTCCCGACGCCGACCAGTTCAACAGCCTGCACGAGCAGCTCGTCGAGCAGTGGCGCCACCTCCGCCTCGAGCGCTGGAGCCTCGACGAGGGCGCCCGGCTGCACCTCGCGTCGCTGCACGACTCCGGAGACGGCGAGCTGATCGTCGAGGACGCCGACACCGTCGCCTACATGGCCGAGACCGCGGCGCAGGCCGGCTTCGACCCCAAGCTGATCTTCGTCGAGGACATCCGCTACGAGCTCGACGGCGCCGGCTTCCTCGACGGCGACGGCGAGCCGATCCGCCACGTCTTCAAGCTGTACCCGTGGGAGTGGATGCTCGGCGAGCAGTTCGGCGGCCTCCTCCTCGACCGGCGCGAGCGCACCCGCTGGGTCGAGCCGGCGTGGAAGCTCCTGCTCAGCAACAAGCAGCTGCTGGTGGTGCTGTGGGAGATGTTCCGCGGCCACCCGAACCTGCTGCCCGCCTCCGTGCATCCGCTGCCCGGCACCGCCCAGGTGCGCAAGCCGCGCCTGGGCCGGGAGGGCGCCAACGTGACGGTCCTCGACGCCGACGGCTCGGTCGTCGCCGAGAACGGCGGGAGCTACGGCGCCGAGGGCTTCATCCACCAGGAGCGCGCCGAGCTGGCCCGGGTCGACGGGAAGACCGTCGTCATCGGCAGCTGGATCGTCGGCGAGACCCCGGCCGGCATCGACGTGCGCGAGACGAGCGGCCTGATCACCGGCGACCTGGCGGAGTTCGTCCCCCACTACATCGAGGGCGGACGGAGCGACGGGGCCGCGACGGCCGCGGACGCCGCGTCGGCCGCCTCCCGCCCCGGGCACGGCGCCACCCCCGCCTACGGCGCTCCCGCGCCCGGCACCCCCGCGCCCGAGTACGGCGCCCCCGAGCACGACCGGCCGCAGGACACCCGCGCGGCCCGCCCGCAGGACGAGGAGACCCGATGACGGACGACGACCGCACCCCCCGCGATTCCGGGAAGTCGAGCTCCGGGAACGACTGGGGCAGCCGCGAGCCCGCGGCGGGCTCCGGCACGCCGAGCGGCGGAACGAGCGGCGGCACCGGCCGAGGCGACGGCTCCACCCGCACCGCTCCCCACCGCTCCCGGAGCGTCGGGATCAGCGGCATCGCGAAGAACCGTCGCGGCCTGCTCATCGGCGGCGCGGTCGCGGTCGGCGCGGTGGGCCTCGCCGTCGCCCTCGCGAACGGCGGCCCCTCGACCGACGGCGTCGTCGCCACGGGAGCCGACGGCCAGGACTACGTCATCCCCGAGAACGCCGAGCGCCCCGTCTACGCGAGCCGTGAGGACTGCCTCGCCGACGTGCGGGAGCAGATCGCCCAGCTCCAGGCGCAGGGCGAGGAGGTCGGCGACGACCCCGAGCAGCTGTGCGAGGCGACCGACGAGTACCGCGGGCACTACGCCGGCGGCTTCTGGCTCGGCCCGCTGATCTTCGCGTCCTCGCGCTGGAACTCGACGCGGGCGACCAGCTGGGCGCCCGTCGCGTCCGGTGGCTTCGCGGCCCGCGGAGCGACCCAGCCCGACGTCGTGCAGCGCGCGCCGGCCGGCTCGACCGTCGGCTCGAAGGCGACCCTCTCGGGCGGCTTCGGCTCCTCCGGCAAGTCCGGCTTCGGCTCCACCGTCGGCGGCTGACCGCAGCGCACCTCCGCCCGCGCGCCCGGGACGCGCGCCGAGACATCCGCCTGCCGCCGAGACACCGCTCGCACGCCGGCCGTCTCGTCGATCGCGAGGACGGCTCGCCGCCGCTCCCGCTCTCAGGAGGAGGGCGTCGCGCTCGGGAAGAAGTGCCGCTCGACGGGATCGCCGTCGGCGTGCGTCAGCGCCGCCGCGCGGATCTCGCGGTCGCGGCCGGTCAGCCGCTGGGTCTCCTGCCGCCGGAACTCGCCCCACGAGGGCACCATGAACGTCTCCAGCTGCACGTCGGCCTCCTCCCCGCTCCGGTAGAGCGCCCACCGCGAGGCGCCGGTCCGGCGGCGGGAGCTCTCCAGCAGCCGCATGGCCGATCGGAAGTCCGCGAGGGAGTCGGGGCGGACCGTCCACGAGATCTGCACCATCACCGGCCCGTCCGTCGGCTCCGGCTCGAACACCAGCGTGGGCGTGGGCCACGACATCGAGATGCTGCGGTCGACGGTTCCCGTCCCCGGCAGCAGGGGCAGCACCCGCACGCTGGCCGCCACGAGGAGGAGCAGAGCGGCCGCCGCGGCGTACGCGGGCGCGGTGCCGAGCACCTGCGCGGCCAGGCCCCAGCCGATCGAGCCGACCGCCATGGTCCCCATGAAGACCAGGATGTAGATCGAGGCTCCGCGTGACCGCACCCACTGCGGCAGTGTGAGCTGCAGTGCCGCGTTCAGCACGGTGAGGGTGCCGATCCAGGCCAGCCCCGCGAGGACCAGCAGCAGCAGCGCCGGGACGAGGGGCAGGAAGGCCGCCGCGAGCGTCCCCGCCGCGAACAGCACGGCGCTCGCCCCGATCACGACGTCGTCCGAGAGCTTCCGGCGGGCGAGCGGCAGGGCGAAGACGCCGAGCACGGCACCGGCACCGAGGGCCCCGAGGAGGAAGCCGTAGCCGCTGGAGTCGAGCTGGAGGCGCTTCGCGGTGAGCGGCAGCAGCGCCCAGAGCGCACTGGCGGGCAGGGCGAAGAGCGCGGAGCGGAGGAGGATCCGGCGGACGAGGTGGGCGGAGGCGACGTACCGGATCCCTCCCTTCAGCGCGGCGCCGAACTGCTCGCGGTCGTCGAGGCCGGTCTGCGCCGGCCGCTTCCACCAGAGCAGGGCGAGCACGGCGCCGATGAAGCTCAGGGCGTTGATGCCGAAGACCACCGGAGCGCCGAACGCCGAGAGGACGACTCCCGCCAGGGCCGGGCCGACCGCGCGGGCGCCGTTCACGGTCACGCCGCCGAGGGCCGACGACGCCGCGATCAGGTTCCGGGGCACGAGCTCCGGCTGGATCGCCTGCCAGGCCGGCGAGGTCAGGGTGGAGGTGATGCCGAGGAGGAAGGTGAAGGCCAGGATCGTCCACGGCGTCAGCGCGCCGACCGCCGCCACGACCGTCAGAGCGGCCGCCAGCAGCGCGCTGGCCGACGACCCCCAGATGAGCAGCCGCCGCCGGTCGAGCGAGTCGGCCAGCACGCCCGCGGGGAGGGCGACGAGGATCGAGGGCGCCAGGCTCGCCGTCTGCACGAGCGCGACGACCGCCGCGCCCGCGGCCGCCTCGACCAGGTACCACTGGGCTCCGACGGTCTGCATCCAGGTGCCGATGTTGCTGCCCAGCTGGGCGAACCACAGCACGCGGAAGGCGGTGATCGCCATGGGCGCCCAGGCCGACGGCTGCGCCGGCGCGGACGTCTGCGCCGGGGCGGCGGGAGCGGGAGCCGGAGCGACGTCCTCAGTCACGGGGCACGGCCTGCCGCACGGAGAAGAGGTTGCCGAACGGGTCCAGCAGCTGGCACAGCCGCTCCCCCGTGAACACCGTCTTCGGACCGCGGTGGGCGACGGCGCCGTTCGCCGTCCAGTCGGCGACGACGGCGTCGACGTCGGGGACCGTCCAGTACGGGCTCGTGCCGTCGGGTCCGGGCCGGTTCAGCTCGTCCCGCTCGTGCAGCGTCAGGCGGGTGCCGTCCAGGTCGTAGGCCACGAGCGCCCCGCCGCGGACGACGGGCTCGCGCCCGAGCCGCGCCGAGTACCAGTCGATCGCGGCGTCGAGGTCGTCGACGAAGTAGAAGACGTTTCCGACTCCGGCGAACTCCGTCGTCGTCATGCTCGGGCCGGCGGGAGGGCGTCGCGGAGGAAGGCGAGCGAGGGGCCGATGGCCGCCTCCGTGTACCCCTCGGCGTGACGGGTGCCCGGGATCAGCTGCAGCGTGCTGGCGACTCCGACCGCGGAGAGCGCCGCCTGCATGGCCTGCGCGTCGCTCACGGGGACGAACTCGCCGAGCGAGTTGGCCAGGAACACCGGCCCGCCGTCCGGGGAGGCGTGGCGCGTCGTGGAGGCGGCGGTGAGCAGCCCGCGGTCGCCCCCGACCTCGTTGAGGATCGTCCAGCGCAGGAAGGCGTCGTTCCGGCCGGTCTGGTTGATGTCGGCGCTCTTCATGGCGTCGAGGTCCTGCGTCGTCGGCGTGGCCGGGAGGTCGTCGGTCGCCTCGACGATGCCGAGGAGGTCGAACATCCCCGACCAGCTGACGGCGGGCCGACCGGTGGCGATCGCGGCCTCCACGACCAGGTTCCCGCCCGCCGATCCGCCGAAGAACGCCAGCCTGCTCCGGTCGAACGCCCACTCGGACGCGACCGCCCACCGCTCCGCGGCGAGCACGTCGTCCCTGCTGGCCGGGAAGACCGAGTCCGGAGCCTCGCGGTAGTCCGCCGCGAACACGAGGTAGCCGGCGTCGACCAGCATCGTCGCGAGCGCCCGCTCCTTGCTCTTGTCCCCCCGGAACCACCCGCCGCCGTGGATCAGCACGACGGCCGGCCGAGCAGCGTCCTCGGCCGGGGACACCGACCTGCTGTACACGTCCAGCACCTGCGGCGACGACCCCCCTTCGACGTACGGAACCCCGATGCTCACTGACGGCTCGTCCGACACGGTGACCCCCTCCGGTCCAGATTCTCGACTGCAGTCAGACCGTAGGAGCCGGGGGCGGCGCGAGCCAGGCCCTGCCGGGGTCACCCAGGAGGGCGCCCGCAGGCCCGCCTCCCGCGGCTGGGCGGATCGCGACTAGCCTCGGAGGGTGTTCCTGACCGAGCCTTACGGCTTCCGCGACCGCTCCGCCCTCGACGAGCGCCGGGCCCTGCTCGAGGACGAGCCCTCGGTGCAGCCCCTCCGGGCGTTCCGCGAGGAGCTCCTCGCCCGGCGCACGCGCAGGCATCCCGGTGCCGTGGTGCCCGACTTCGACCCGGCCGAGGCCGGCGTCGAGGCGCGTGCGCTCATCGTGCTGGAGGCCCCGGGACCGATGTCGGCCGGCCCCGACGGCTCCGGCTTCGTCTCGGTCGACAACGACGATGCGACCGCCGCCTCGACCTGGACCCTCCGCGACGAGGTCGGACTGCACGCCCGCACCCTGGTCTGGAACATCGTGCCGTGGCAGCTCGACGGCGCCCCCGACGCGGACGAGGTGCGGCAGGGCGCGATGGAGCTGCGCCGGCTCCTGCCGCTGCTCCCCGACCTGCGGGTCGTCGTCAACGCCGGAACCGCGCCGACCAGCGGCTGGAAGAAGAACATCGAGCCGTACCTGGTCGACGGCCCGACGGTCATCGACTCGTGGAGCCCCGGCCAGCGGGCGATGAGCCAGCCCCGCAAGCGCGACGAGCTGAAGCGCGCCTTCGAGCGCGCGACGCACCTGGTCGGCTGAGCCCCCGGGGCTCCGAGGCGTCACGAACGGTCGTCATCCGAGCCGGGAGGCGGCCCTTCGCGACGCCTCGACCGCCGGCGGGCGGTCCGCTCAGGCCGAGCGGGCGTCCCGCAGCGCGTCGGCCGACTGCTGCGCGGCGCGGCGGACGTCGCGGTCCGGGTCGCGGAGCATGCCCGTCAGGACGGCCTCGACGCTCGCCGCGAACTCGCCCTTCGCGTCGCGACCGGAGGAGATCCCCGCCAGAGCGGCCGCCACGAGAGCGCGCGCTCCTGCCGCGCGGACCCGGGGGTGCTCGTCGGTGGTCAGGCGGGACAGCTTCTTCTGCCCGCCCAGCACGCGCTCGGCGCAGACGCGGGCGCACATCTCGCGGACGCGCCAGGAGGGGTTCGCGAGTCCGGCGGTCACCGCGTCGGCGGCGTCGTCGTCCCAGACGTAGAGGAGCGCGCGGGCACCCCAGAGCTCGGGCCAGTAGAGGGAGGGCGCTCCCTTGAGGATCCCGTCGGCGTGCTCGCCGCCCACGGTGAGGAGGAAGGACTCGCCCTCGTACCCGCCGGTGAGCAGGGCCGCGGATCGCAGAGCGACGTTGCGCTCCCCCTCGCGGGCGACCTGCGCGCGCAGGCGCTCCTCGAGCGGATCGGTGAGGGTGACGGTCGGTTCGTTGTCGCGTGCCATGAGGCTCCCGAGAGTACTCGCCCGCCCCGCGCCACGGCGGATCCCGCAGCGGAACGGACGATGCCCGCCCGCTCAGGAGGCGCCCACCGGGAGGTCGGCCCCGCCTGACTATGCTGGTGCCACCCCCGACAGCCGAGCCCTCTGAGCCTCGTCCGCGCCGGGGTGGCGCGGCTCACCCGCCCGGGGAGCGGAGGAGGTCCTCTCATGGCCGATCGGCCGAACCTCCGCCATGTCGCGGCGGTCGCGGGCGTCTCGCACATGACCGTGTCGCGCGTGCTCAGCGGGCACCCCAACATCAAGGAGTCGACCCGCCAGAAGGTCCTCGAGGCGGTCGACGAGCTCAACTACCGGCCGAACATCGCCGCCCGCTCCCTCGTCACGCAGCGCACCGACCGCATCGGCGTGATGATCGAGAGCGGCGCCGAGTACGGTCCGTCGAGCACCCTCCGCGCGATCGAGCGCGCCGCCCGCGAGAAGGGGTACTCGATCACCTCCGTCGCGCTGCGGCCGGACCTCGAGATGACCCCCACCGACGCGATCGACCACCTGATGGGCCTCGGGATCGACGCGCTCTGCGTGATCGCGCCGCGCTCCTCCTCCGTGGCGACCCTCCGCACCGTCGAGATCGGCGTGCCGACGCTCGTGGTGAAGAGCGACAAGGATCCGAGCTTCCTCACCGTCTCGGTCGACCAGCAGGCCGGCATGTTCCAGGCCGTCGACCACCTGGGCAACCTCGGCCACCGCGACGTGCTGCACCTCTCCGGCCCCCTCGACTGGCTCGACGCGCGCGCCCGCGAGCGCGCCTTCCACAGCCGCGCGAAGTCGTGGGGGATGCACGAGCGCCCCATCGTCATCGGCGACTGGACCCCGGACTCCGGGTACGACTTCGCCGCGAGCCTGCAGTCGGTGCCCGACTTCACCGCGATGGTCGTCGCGAACGACGAGATGGCGCTCGGAGTGATCCACGGCCTCGTCGAGCGCGGGATCCGCGTGCCCGAGGACGTGAGCATCGTCGGCTTCGACGACCTGCCCACCGCCCGCCACTTCCTCCCGCCGCTGACGACGGTCCGCCAGGACTTCGACAAGCTCGGGACGACGGTCGCCGAGGTGATCCACGCGAGGATCCGCGGCCAGGAGATCCCGCAGCGCACCCGGATCCCCACGGAGCTGGTGATCCGCTCCTCCACGGCCGCTCCCCGATCGTGACCCTCCTGTTCCCGTCCCGCCGCATGCGCTCGCGTATCATCGGCGGCAGCCCCTGGCACGCCGGACCCTGACGGCGCGCCGCACACGAACCGAGGACGGCACGTGGCGATCTCATCGAGGACGACCCGGAGCTCCGCGGCACCCGTCGTCGAGATGACCGGCATCCGCGTCTCCTTCGCCTCCGGACCCGCTCTGAAGGACGGGAACCTGCGGCTGGTGCCGGGCGAGATCCACGGGCTGATGGGCGAGAACGGCGCGGGCAAGTCCACGCTGATCAAGACGCTGACCGGCATCCACCAGCCCGACGCGGGCGAGATCCTCGTCGACGGCGTCGCCCGGCGCTTCAGCGGTCCGGCGGAGGCGAAGGCGGCGGGCATCACGGCCGTGTTCCAGGACGAGCGCCTCACCGACAACCTCAGCATCGGCGAGAACGTGATGCTCGGCCACGAGGTCCGCGGCCGCTTCGGCATCTCCTGGTCGCGCACCCACCACCGCGCGGCCGAGATGCTCGCCGAGCTGGGCCTGGAGGACCTCGACCCGCACCTGCCGCTGCGCTCGCTCTCGCCGGCGATCCGCCAGCTTGTCGCGATCAGCCGCGCGATGGTCGACCGTCCGCGCGTGCTCGTGCTCGACGAGCCCACCTCCAGCCTCGACCTCAGCGACGTGGCCCGCCTCTTCACGGTGCTGCGGAGGCTGCGCGACCAGGGCGTCGCGATCCTGTTCGTCTCGCACTTCCTCGAGCAGGTCCTCACCCTCAGCGACCGGCTGACGGTGCTCCGCGACGGCGGCACCGTCGGCGAGTACCCGGCGCACACCATGGACCGCGCCGAGCTGATCGCGAAGATGATCGGCAAGGACATCGACGCGCTGCGGCAGATCGGCTCCGACCGCCGCGAGCACCGCCGCCAGCCGGTCGGCCCGGCGATCTACCGCGCGCACGGGATCGGCCGCCGCGGCGCCGTGGGCCCGACCGATCTGGAGCTGCACCGCGGCGAGATCGTGGGCTTCGCGGGCCTGCGCGGCTCGGGGCGCACCGAGCTGGCGTCGCTGGTGAGCGGGGTCGAGAAGCCGGACACCGGCGAGGTGCTGATCGACGGCCAGCCCGCGCACATCTCCGACCCGGTGTCGGGCCTGCGCCACCGCATCGCCCACTCGAGCGAGAACCGCCGCGAGGACGGGATCATCGGCGACCTCTCCCTCCGCGAGAACCTCGTGCTGGGCCTGCAGGCTCTGCGCGGCTGGGCGCACCCGCTGTCGGCCGCCGAGACCGACACCCTGGTGCGCACCTACGTCGAGGCGCTGAACATCACGCCGGCCGACCCGGACATCCCGGTGAAGTACCTCTCCGGAGGCAACCAGCAGAAGGTGGTCCTCGCGCGGTGGCTCGCGACCCGTCCGCGGCTGCTCGTGCTCGACGAGCCGGCGCGCGGGATCGACGTGGCGTCGAAGGTCGAGATCCAGGCGCACATCGCGCAGCTCGCGAAGGAGGGGGTGACCGTCGTCTACATCTCGTCCGAGCTGGAGGAGGTGGTGCGCCTCAGCGACCGCATCGTCGTGTTCAAGGACCGCGAGAAGATCGGCGAGGTCAGCAACGGCCCCTGGCTCACCGTCGACACGATCGTCGAGATGATCGCCGCCGACCGCGACGACGACCTCGACGACGACGACGACTGACCTCCCCCGCCGGCCGAGCGGCCGCACCGTCCACCGGGTCTCGATGAGCCGTCCGGGCTGCTCGACCGCCAGGACCTCGACGCGCCGGCGGGTCCCGCTCGGGCGCCGGGCCTGCGAGGATCCGGGGGTGGACGATCAGCGACCGGACGAGCTCGCGGAGCTGCAGCGGCGCGCCTACGGCCGAGGCTCCGACATCGAGCGGGACCCCGGCGCGCTCGCCCGGCTCTCCGCGCTCGAGGCCCGCGTCCGTCCCGCCCTCGGCACCGCACTGCCGGACGCGGTGGTTCCCGCGGTCTCCGGGGAGGCGGCGCCGGAGGACGCGGCACCTTCCGCGGACGCCTCCGCCGACGAGGAGTCCGACCCCCTCGGCCACGTCCCGCCCCGCCGCTCCCGTCGGCGCGGCCTCCTCCTCCTCGCCGCGCTGGCCGCGACGGCCGCCGTCGCCGCGGGGGCCACCCTCCTCGCCACCGCCGGGGACGGACAGCCCGGCCGCGAGGTCGCCGTGCTGCCGCTGTCGAACGGCACCGACCTCCCCGGCTGGGAGGGACTGGGGTTCGACGGATCGGTCACCACCGAGGACTTCGGCGGGCTCACCGTCGTGCGGCAGAGCCTGCCCGCCGACACGGGGCTCACCGTCGTCCGGCAGCGCCGCTCCTCGAGCGCCGGCTCCTGCCTCTACATCCTGCGGACCGCCGAGCCGCAGGACGGCCTGTTCTTCCAGGGCTGCACGGCCGGACCGTTCCCCGCGGTCGCGCAGTTCACCGTGACGTCGGCGGCGCCGGAGGCCCTGCGCGAGCGGTTCCCGATCGGCACGTCCCTGCGGTTCGCCCTCGAGGGCGACGAGATCCGCGTCCGATCCGACGCCCCCTGACCGCTCAGATCCCCGTCCGCCCGTGCGGATCGCCCACCTTCTTCGACTCGCTCGACCCGCGCTCGCGCAGGAACACGGCGAGCGCCGCCATGCTGCCCACCGCGAGGAACTCCGACTGCCAGTTCTGGAGCGTCCGGTTCCAGAAGTCGGCGGAGGAGACGTAGCCGAGCCAGTCGACGGGCGCCTCCAGGCTCGTCAGCTGCTCCTCGTTGTAGGCCACGACGCCCGTCACCGACTGCGCCGCCCAGGACAGCAGGAACACCGCCCCCATCACCAGCAGCAGCGAGTGCGAGAACAGCGCCTGCCGCAGGCCGCCGGCGGACGCCGAGGGCGGTGAATCGTCCTCCGCGGACGCGCCCGCCTTCTGCTGCTCGTCGGTCTCGAGCCCCTCCTCGCCCACCCGCTTCGACTCGGGCGACCCGCGCTGCACGAGCCAGACGGTCGCGCCGATGTAGAGGAAGAACTGGAGATACTCCGACTGCCAGTTCTCGGCGACGTCGATCGCGAAGTCGGAGGAGGTGACGAAGCGCCAGTAGCCGACCTCCCGCAGCCCCTCCGCGACCTGGGTGTCGTTGTAGGCGGCGAGCCCGGCGAACGACTGCCCGAGGAGAGCGAGCAGGAAGATCGCGAGGAAGAACAGCGAGAGCCCGTTCTCGCGCAGGAAGCGGCGCATCCGGCTCACCTCCCGAGGATCCCGACGGCGAAGACCCGATCAGGCCGAGCACGATCACGGCGTAGTAGAGGGCGGAGACGGTGCGCACATCAGCTCCCGTCCAGGACGCAGTCGAAGGGCGCGTCCGCCACCGGCGTGCAGCCGGCCGCGCGCACCAGCCAGCCGTCGTCACCCGGGGTGAGGAACACCGCGGTGCCGCCGGAGCGCACGATCGCCGCCCGGCCGTAGACCTCGGCGTCTCCTGCTCCGTCTTCCGTGATCCCGAGCTCCAGCACGCCGTCGGGGCAGTCGCCCTCCCGGTCCTCCACGGCCTCGCGGGCGGAATCGGTGAGCAGCGCGCACGCCGCGGCGCCGTCGGCGTCGGCGAGCGCGGAGAGGAAGGCGTCGGCCGCGTGGCGGGCCGCCGCGCCGTCCGCGGAGCATCCGCAGAGCGCGAGCACGAGGGCCGCCGTCGCGGCCGTCGCGGGGACGGAGCGCGATCGAGGGAGCATCATGGCCAGGGAAGCTACTCCCGGGCCCGACCACCGGGCAGAGGGTTGCCATCGGGCCCTGCGGGGCCCCGCGACCGGATCGTTACCGAAGCGCACCGTCGTGCTGTTGCGTCACAAGAATTGTTCACGGTAACATTTCGACGCGGCGCTGCTTCGGCCGGCGCCCACTGCACATCCTGCACTCACCGCACCTCGGGCCGCTAGGCCCGCATTCGAGGCCCTTCGGGGTCCACCATCTCGGGCGCGCTCTTCGTGCCCGCGATCTCAAGGAGGAGATCTATGTCCAAGACGAGGCGTATCGGCCAGTTCCTGGGTTTCGCAGCAGTCGGCGCACTCGCGTTCGGACTCGCGGGCTGCTCGGGCGGTTCGGGCTCCGATTCGGGCTCCGGCTCGAGCGGTGACCTCACCACCGTCGGCTTCGTGGCCGTCGGCCCCGAGGGCGCGTGGCGCCAGGCGAACGAGACCAACATCGAGGACACGTTCACCAAGGACGCCGGCTTCGACCTGAAGTACGCACCCGCCACCAACGGAGACCAGAAGTCGCAGATCGACTCCTTCACCTCCTTCGTGGACGAGGGCGTCGACATCATCCTGCTCTCCGCCACGGAGGGCTCCGGCTGGGAGGACTCGCTCGAGCGCGCCCAGGAGGCCGAGATCCCGGTCATCCTGATCGACCGCGGCATCGAGCCGGACAACACCGACCTCTACGTGACCCGCATCGCGCCGGACAACATCGCGGTCAGCACCTCGGTCGCCGACTGGGCCAAGACCACCTTCCCGAGCGGCGCGAAGTACTTCACGCTCGAGGGCCCCGCCGGCGTCTCGGTCGTCAACGAGCGCAACGAGGGCTGGGACGAGGTCATCGGCGCCGACTCGAAGTTCACCAAGATCGGCGCGCAGACCGCGAACTGGTCCACCGAGGAGGCCAAGAGCGTCTTCGAGACCGTCCTGAAGTCGAACAACAACGACGTCCAGCTGGTCTTCGCCCAGAACGACGAGATGGGCCTCGGCGCCGTCCAGGCCGTCCAGGAGGCCGGCCTCACCCCCGGCACCGACGTCAAGATCGCCACGATCGACGGCACCAAGAACGCCCTGCAGGCGCTGGCCGACGGCGAGCTGAGCTTCGTCGCCGAGTACAACCCGCTGTTCGGCGAGACCGCCCTCGACGCGGTCGAGAAGACCCTGGCCGGCGAGACGGTCGAGTCCTCGATCGTCGTCCCGAGCGAGACCTTCGACTCGCCCGAGGCCGCCGCCACCGCGCTGCCCGACCGCAAGTTCTAGTCGCTCAGCACCACCGGTCGCCGGGCGTCGTCCTCGACGCGGCACCACTCCCCCGGAGCGACCGGGGCCGGCCCACCCGCCGGCCCCGGTCGCTCCGACCCTTCGGCGCACCTGTTCGGCTGCGCCCCGCTCGAGAACGGAACGACGCGACATGACAGGTTCGCCTCCGATCGTCGAGATGAAGAACATCTCGATCAGCTTCCCCGGCGTGAAAGCCCTCGACGGCGTCGACTTCCGCCTGTTCCCGGGCGAGGTCCACACCCTCATGGGTGAGAACGGCGCCGGCAAGTCCACGCTCATCAAGGCCCTCACCGGCGTCTACCGCATCGACAGCGGAGACATCGTGATCGACGGGGAGACCCGTCGCCTGACCGGCACCGCCGACTCGCAGGCCGCGGGCATCTCCACCGTGTACCAGGAGGTCAACCTGGTCACGAACCTCTCCATCGGAGAGAACGTGATGCTCGGCTACGAGGTCCGCGGACCCTTCGGCATCAACTGGAAGGCCACCCACCAGGCCGCGAAGGTCGCGCTCGAGAAGCTCGGCCTCGGCCACCTCAACACGCGCCAGTCGCTCGCCTCGCTCTCGATCGCGATGCAGCAGCTGGTCGCGATCAGCCGCTCGACGGTGAGCGACTCCAAGGTGCTCATCCTCGACGAGCCGACCTCGAGCCTGGACGCGAACGAGGTCGAGAACCTCTTCGTCGTCATCCGCCGCCTCCGCGCGGAGGGCGTCGCGATCCTCTTCGTCTCGCACTTCCTCGACCAGGTCTACGCGATCAGCGACCGCCTGACGGTGCTGCGCAACGGCACCTTCGTCGGCGAGTACCTGACCCACGAGCTCGACCGCACCTCGCTGATCTCGAAGATGATCGGCAAGGACATCGCGGCGCTGCGCTCGCTCGACTCCGAGCGCGAGAGCCAGGACCACCTCTACCGCGACGCCCCGCTCTACACCGCGAAGGGCATCGGCAAGAAGGGCTCCATCGAGAGCACCGACCTGACGCTGCACCGCGGCGAGGTCGTCGGCTTCGCCGGGCTCCTCGGCTCCGGCCGCACCGAGCTCGCGCGCCTGATCTACGGCGTCGACAAGCCCGACACCGGCGAGATCACGATGCACGGCAAGAAGATCGACGTCCCGACGCCGACCGCCGGCCTCGCCCACAAGATCGCGTTCTCGAGCGAGAACCGCCGCGACGAGGGCATCATCCGCGACCTCTCGGTCCGCGAGAACCTCATCCTCGGCGTGCAGGCCAAGCGCGGCTGGGCCCGCCCCCTCTCCAAGAAGGAGAAGGACGAGATCGTCGGCAAGTACCTCGTCGAGCTCAACGTGCGCCCGGCCGACCCCGACCGCCCGATCAGCAAGCTCTCCGGCGGCAACCAGCAGAAGGTCCTCCTCGGCCGCTGGCTCGCCACCGCCCCCGAGATCCTCATCCTCGACGAGCCGACCCGCGGCATCGACGTCGGAGCGAAGGCCGAGATCCAGGAGAAGGTCGTCGCCCTCGCCGGCGAGGGCGTCGCCGTGGTCTTCATCTCGTCCGAGCTCGACGAGGTCGTCCGCCTCAGCGACCGCATCATCGTCCTGAAGGACCACCGCGTGATCGCGGAGATCCTCAACGGTCCCGCTGTCACTGCGGAGTCGATCGTCACTACCATCGCCGCAGAGGGAGTCGTCGACGAGGACGTCGTCGTCCTCGAGAGCGCCACGCAGGAGGCCGCATCATGAGCAGCGACACCCGACCCGCCCGGGGATCCGTCCTCGGCGGGATCATCCGCCGCCAGTACTTCTGGGGAGTCGTGGCGATCGCCCTGCTCCTCCTCGTCAACGTCGTCAAGGACCCGGGCTACCTGGCCGTCTCGGTCAGCCCGACCACCGGCTACCTCGTCGGCAACGTCATCGACATCGCCCGCGCCGCCGCTCCGATCCTGATGATCGCCGTCGGCATGTGCCTGGTCGTCGCGACCGGGGGCATCGACCTCTCGGTCGGCTCGATCATGGTCGTGGCCGGCGCCGTCTCGATGGAGTTCCTCAACTCCGCGGGAGCGCCCGACTCGCTCGGCGCGGCAGCGGGAGCCTTCGCGGTCGCCCTCCTGGTGGCCGCCGTGCTCGGAGCCGTGAACGGCGTCCTCGTCTCGGTGGTGGGCCTCCAGCCCTTCATCAGCACGCTCGTCGTGATGCTCGCGGGACGCGGCCTGGCGAAGGTCATCACCGGCGGCCAGAACACCGCCGCCACCAACGAGCCCTTCCGCTGGCTCGCGAACGGGTACGTCTTCGGGCTCCCGGTCGTGTTCCTCCTCGCCATCGCCATCGTCGTGGTCGTCGGAGTCCTGGTGCGCCGCAGCGCGCTCGGCCTGATGATCGAGGCCATCGGCATGGACCCGAAGGCGGCCCGCCTCGCGGGCATCAACCGCCGGGGCCTGCTGATGACCGCCTACATCGGCAGCGGAATCCTCGCCGGAGTCGCGGGCGTGTTCGCCACGGCGAGCGTGATGACGGTCGACGTCTCGCGCACCGGCTACCAGCTCGAGCTCGACGCGATCCTCGCGGTCGTCATCGGCGGCACCTCGCTCGCCGGCGGCAAGTTCAACATCACCGGTGCCGCTGTGGGCGCGATCCTGATCGCCACCCTCGACAAGACCGTCGTGTTCCTCGGAGTCTCGTCCTCCGCGACGCCCGCCTTCAAGGCGATCGTCATCGTCGCGCTCTGCCTCCTGCAGTCCGAGCGCGTCCGCTCCGCCTTCAAGTCCCGTCGCGAGGCGCGCCGCAGCGTCCCGCAGAAAGAGGCGATCCCCGCATGAGTGCCGTGATGACCCGCTCCGCCCCTCCGGCGAGCACCAAGCGCACCTCCGGGGCGCGCGGCTGGCTGAGCCAGCACCTGGACAAGCTGCCCACCCTGGCCGCGCTGATCATCTTCTTCGGGATGATCGTCTACGGCGAGGCCGCCTACGGCCGGATCCTGCAGGCGAGCACGATCTCGAACCTGCTGGTCAACAACGCGCACCTGATCATCCTCGCCGTGGGCCTCACCTTCGTGATCCTCACCGGCGGCATCGACCTCTCGGTCGGCGCGGTGATCGCGTTCAGCAGCGTGAGCGGCGTTCTCCTGATCAACGCCGGCTGGAACCCCTGGCTCGTGATGGTCCTGATGGTCGTGATCGGCGCCCTGTTCGGCGTGATCTCCGGCGTCCTGATCCAGTACTTCAACGTGCAGCCGTTCATCGCGACGCTCGCGATGATGTTCCTGGCCCGCGGTCTCGCCTCCATGCTGAGCACCGTCCCGGAGCGCCTCCCCGAGGACTCGGCCGTGCTGAGCCTGGCCACGCCGATCAAGCTGATCGACGGCCCGAAGGTCAACGACTTCGTCATCAGCCCCGGCGTGATCATCGCGATCCTCGTCGTGGCCGGCGCGTTCTTCGTGCTGCACCGCACCCGCCTGGGCCGCACGGTCTACGCGATGGGCGGCTCCGAGCAGTCGGCGGCCCTGATGGGCCTCCCGGTGGTGCGGACCAAGCTGTTCATCTACATCATCAGCGGCACGCTCGCCGGTCTCGCCGGTGTGGTCTACACCGCCCGCCTCGGCAGCGCGCAGAACATCACCGGCACCGGCTGGGAGCTCGACGCCATCGCGGCGACCGTCATCGGCGGCACGCTGCTCACCGGCGGCGTCGGCTTCGTGCTCGGCTCGGTGGTCGGCGCCCTGGTGCTCGGCCTGATGAACGTCCTGATCACCCGTGACGGCGGCATCCCGCCGGAGGCGACCACGATCATCACCGGAGGCATCCTCCTGGTCTTCGTCCTCCTCCAGCGCGCCGTCATGGCCCGCAGCAAGACCTGACCGGGCTCCCGCCCGATCTCCCCCGGCGCCCCCTCGTCCCTCCGCGGACGAGGGGGCGCCGTCGTGTCCGGGGCGCTCCGCCGGCCTCAGGAGGCGGAGCGGCTGAGCGTCAGCGCGGCCTGCTCGCGGGTGGCGTAGCCGCATTCCTCGGCGAGGCGGGCGAAGTCGGCAGGGCCCCGCCGCCGCAGGCCGATCCGGCGCCGGAGGGTGCCCGCCCGGCGCGTCTCGATCTCCTCCGCCGGCGTGCGGCCGAGGAACGCGAAAGCCTCCGCGAGCATGCGGGGGCAGACGAGCAGCTCCCGGGCGAGCACCGCGGCGGAGAACGCCGGGTCGCGGTGGCGCGCCTCGATCACCGGGATCGCCTCCGCGTAGACCTGGTCCGCGCTCCGGGTCCGGACCCGCGGAGCGCAGTGCTCGACGATCCCCTCCAGCAGCAGTTCGCTCGCCCGCCTCACGCCGGCGGCCCCGAGCACGGCCGGATCGCCCTCGATCAGACTGTTGGCGAGGGCACGGGCAGGCGTCCAGACCGACTCGCGCACCGGCACGACCTCGTTGATCCGCTCGCGGACCCACCGGTGCTCGAGCACGGCGGCGTCGAAGCTCCAGGTGTACGAGACGGTCGGCCGCCGGTAGTCGATGCGCGCCGGGACCCTGGCGTCGAGGAGCAGGACGCTGTTCGGCGTCGCCTCGAGCACGCCCTCGTCGAGGACGACCTCTCCCCCGCCCTCGACGATCAGGGAGATGTGAACGCCCGCCGGCCTGTCCGCCCTGTCGACCGACGGCGAGGGGGCGACCCTGATCCCGTTCGGCCCCCACACCCGCGTCAGCGCGAGTCCCGGTCCATCCGCTGCGTCCATCCGCAGACCGGGAGCGCCGGTCCCGCGCTCGTACCAGGCGCGAGCGAACGCCTGCATCCGCTCCTCTGCGGCCCCCATCTCCCGCCTCCTCCGCGTCGAACGAACAGAATCCCTCATCTGTCGATCACCGCCGGACGTTCGCACGGATCTCCCAGGCCTCCGCGCCTCGCGCTCGGAATCCGGCCGCACGCCGTCGCCGGACCGGGAGGACGGCCACGGGGACCGCCCCGGTCAGCGGCGCTGGGAGAGCCGCCACAGCGCGCGGCGAGCGCTCCCCTCGGAGGCGAAGCCCGCCTCCTCGGACGCGCGCGCGAAGTCGGCGGTCGCCAGGGACCGCCCGCCGATCAGGAGCAGGAGGGTGCCCGCCCGGCGCCGCTCGAGCTCGTCGTCGGCCGTCCGTCCGAGGAAGGAGAACGCGCGAGCCAGCGTCAGCTCCGACACCAGGAGCTCGCGGGCGAGCCGGGCGGCGGTGAAGGCGGGATCGCGGTGGCGCTCCTCGATCAGGGCCATGGCCTCCCCGTAGACCTCCTCGGCTCGGGGACGCCTGCGCGGCGCGGAGCACTCGACCAGCTCCTTCAGGAAGGCCTCACCCGCCCGGGCGACGGCGGGCTGCTCCGCCAGAGCGGGGTCGCCGTCGAGGAGACCGTCCATCAGCGCCCGTGCCGGAGCCAGGAAGGAGTCGGCGACCGGCAGGACCTCGCCGAAGCGCTCCGTGACCCAGCGCTGCTCCCGCGCCCGCTCGCCGAGCACCCAGGCGTAGATCACGGTCGAGCGGGGGAAGCACGCCTCGATCCGCGGCTCCGCGTCGAGGACCACCAGATCGCCGCGGCCGCACTCGAGCATCCGTCCGTCCTGTCGGATGCGTCCTCCGCCCTCGACGATCAGCAGCAGATCCGCGCCCGGCCGATAGCGCGTCTGCTGCTTCTGCTCGAAGACGGAGCCCCCTGGAGTCCACAGTCGGGTGATCACGAACCCCGGCGAGCCCGATCCCTCGATCCGCAGTCCGGATGCACGGGCCTCCATCCCGTTCCACTGCTCGGCCATCCGCCGGTACATCTCAGCCGATCTCGCCTCCATCGGGCGCCCCCTCCTCGCGGGCACGCTGACGCCTCACCACGGGAGTGATTCGCAGCCCGCGCGTGCTCCGTTTGTCACGGGACCGGTCACAGCGGACGGCGACGCTCCCACTCCTCGCACCGGCGGCGCCCCGGCGGGAACGGGCGACCGACGGGATCGCCCGGTCAGGAGGGCTATCGCGACTCGGAACGGCGCCGGAGCACACCACTCCCTCCTCACGGCGGCGCCACTTCCTCCTCACCTGCCCCCGAGCGCTTGGGCGGACCGACCGCCCGCGGGAAGACTCCCCAGCGGTACGGCGCCCGTCGTACCCGCCGAAGCGACCGAGCGGACGACGACCGTCCTCCGAGCAGGCCGTCGGCGAGAAGACAGACCGAGGAGCTTCACTGTGACTTCCGACAACTCTCCCGCTGAGCAGGGTCCGCTGAGGCGACGCACCGTCGTCGCCGGCGCCACCTGGTCCCTGCCCGTGATCGCCGCAGCGACGGCCACCCCGGCCGCCGCGGCCTCGGCCACGCAGACCCTCGTGTTCAGCTCCATCCCGTCGAACATGATCGCGTGCACGCCCTCCACGGCGCCGATCACGATGACCCTCTCCGGCGGCACCGTCGCGAACGTCCCCGTGCGGGTGACGCTTCCGCCCGGCTTCAGCTTCGGAGGGGGCGCGACCGGCATCTTCGTGACCGACGCGAACGGAGTCGCCACCATCCCGGCCGGCGGCGTCATCGCCGGCCCCGCGACCGGCTCGGCCCTCGCCTCCGGCGGCTCTGCGCGGACGAGCGGCTCGTTCCCGGTCCGCCAGACCGGCGACCTGCAGTACAGCACGGGCCTCGCCACTGTTCCCGAGAACTCCGGATTCATCCACACCTCCTCGCAGGGTGTGAACGGCAACGTCTCCGTCAAGGCGAACGGCGACATCTGGCAGTACCGGCGGTCCGACGGCTGGCAGAAGCTCGGCACGGGCGCCTCCACGGAGCCCAGCACGTCCGGGCTCACGCAGCAGCCGGACGGAACCTACAACGCGCACTGGATCAAGGACGGAGTCCTCCAGTACGGCAAGGCGCTCGCGACCGTTCCGAACAACTCCGGATTCGTCCGCACCTACGGTCAGGGCGCGGACGGGAACGTCTCCATCAAGTCGAACGGCGACGTCTGGCGGTACAACCGCCAGGCCAACGAGTGGACCCTTCTGGGCACCGGCGCCAGCACCGAGCCGAGCGCGGCCGGCATCTCCGCGAACCCGGCCGGGACCCTGAACGTCCACTGGATCAAGAACGGAGTCCTGCAGTACGGCACCGCAGCGGCCACCGTGCCGACCAACTCCGGATTCGTCCGCGTCTACGGCCTCGGCACCCGCGGCACGATCGCCGTGAAGTCGAACGGCGACATCTGGCGGTACACCCCGCAGGGGAACGTCTGGGACCTCGTCGGCACCGGAGCCAGCACCGAGCCGAGCGCCGCCGGGCTGACCCAGCGGCCGGGCGGGACGTTCGAGATCCACTGGATCAAGGACGGGGTCCTGCAGTACGGCACCCGGCTCGCGACCGTCCCGGAGAACTCCGGGTTCGTCCGCACCTACGGTCAGGGAGCGGATGGGAACGTCTCCGTGAAGGCGAACGGCGACATCTGGTACTACAGCCCGGCGCAGAACACGTGGACCAAGATCGGCTCCGGTGCCAGCACCGGGCCCGATGCGGCCGGGATCACCGCCCAGGGAGACAACACGCTGAACCCCCACTGGATCAAGGCGAGAACCGACTGCCGCTGATCCGCGCCCGGCGGCCCTCTCCGCCCGCGTCCTGCCGGACCGCGGGCGAGGAGGGCCGCCTCCGCCCTCCCGCCGAGGACGGGCGCCTCCTCCGAGGAGGAACGCGCCACCCCGTCTCGGCGCCCCTCCCCCGGCCTAGCGTGGTCACAGCCCGCGCACCC